>CACWNZ010000103.1 GCA_902762335.1 uncultured Ruminococcus sp.
TCCATTGCTCTGTCCATAGCCTCGGTGTGATAGGCATAGTTGTGCTTGGGTCCTGCGGGATGAAGCTTCTCGTAGCTCTCCTTATGATAGGTCTCCTGGAACAGTATATAGGTGCCTATGCCCGCCTCTTTGAGCTTTCTGTAGTTCTCAACGGTGGTCGCGGCGATATTCACGTTTACACGCCTGATAGCGCCGTTTTTATGCTGAACGCTGTAAATGGTCTTTATGCAGTCAAGTATATACTCTATGGGATTGTTAACGGGATCCTCGCCGCTCTCTATTGCAAGGCGCTTGTGTCCCATATCCTGAAGGGCGATGACCTCCTGCTTTACCTCCTCCTGAGTGAGCTTCTTTCTCGGGATATCCTTGTTCTGATAATGATAAGGGCAGTAAACGCACTTGTTCACGCAGTAGTTGGAGAGATAGAGCGGCGCGAACATCACTATACGGTTGCCGTAAAAGGCTTCCTTTATTTCTCTTGCAAGAGAGTACATTTTTTCGGTGAGCTCGGGTATATTGCAGGCAAGAAGAACGCTTGCCTTTCTATGAGAAAGTCCCGCGCACTCAACGCCCCTGCCCGTCTTGCGGGGAGCCGCCTTAGCGAGTATCTCCTCGATGAGCTCGCGGTTGTGCTTGTTCTGTTCTGCATATTCAAGCGTTTCAAGTATTTCTTCGTGGTCAATGAATTCCTCAGCCTTGAGGGATCTCGGATCGTATGACATTTCTTTTTCCTCCGTGTATATGGTTATTTTTTATGCGCGATATGGTCGCCCCTTGAGGTGACGACCTCATAGCCTGTAAGAAGAAGCTTGTTTTTGAGCTTTGCAAGGCTCTCGGCTGCTTCGTCTCCCGTGCAGAGCTTGTTGTCGTAGAGCCTGTATTTTTCTCTCACCGAAACGGGAGAAAGATTCGGCATTACCACGTTTGCCCCCGCAAGAATCCCAAGCTCCCGCCCCATCTTATGGATAGTTCCGAGAGCCGTAGTGGCGGGCAGAAGCACATCGGGCAGGGTGAGTCTTGTAAGAGCGAGCATAAGCAGGGTAAGGCTCAGTGTGCCGCCCTTTCTGTCCGCAAAGGGCGTATCCTTTGCGGGGACGAAGGGTCCTATTCCGACCATCTGAGGCGCAAGCTCCTTCATGAAAAGAAGATCCTCGGCAAGCGTTTCCGACGTCTGATAGGGTGAGCCCGTCATAATGCCGCAGCCCGTCTGAAAGCCTATTTTTTTAAGATCATAAAGACAGCGCTTTCTGTTTTCGGGGGACATATCAGAAGGGTGCAGTCTTCTGTAATGCTCGTTGTTCGCAGTCTCGTGCCGCAGAAGATAGCGGTCTGCGCCTGCATCGAAATACGCCTTGTATTCGTCATAGCTTTTTTCGCCGACCGAGAGAGTTACAGCGCAGTCGGGGTAGAGCGACTTTATGCCGTCGATTATATCGACTATCCTGTCCTGCGTGAAGTACGGATCCTCGCCGCCCTGAAGCACAAAGGTGCGGAAGCCGAGAGCGTAGCCCTCCTTGCAGCACGAGAGTATCTCGTCCTTGGTGAGCCTGTAGCGCTGCGCGCTTTTACAGCTCCGTCTTATGCCGCAGTAAAGGCAGTCGTTCTTACAGTAGTTTGTAAACTCTATAAGCCCTCTGATATATATATCGTGACCATAGTATTTTTCCCTGACTTCACGGGCTGTCTTAAAGAGATACTTCAAATCCTCCTCATCGCAGTAATTTATCAGAAGCATGTACTCCTCTTTTGTGAGAACGGTATCTCTGCGGAGCTTATCTATAAGCGGCTTCATCATGCCTTTGAGCAGACGACCTTTGAGCTGATGCCGTCTATCTGACCTATCTTGCCCGAAAGGGTGTTTATAATATCCATCGGTGCATCAAGGGCTATGCTTATGATATTGACGTTCTTCTTCTGATAGGGTATGCCCATTCTGCCGATGATATAGCTGCCGTACTCGTGAAGAAGTGCGTTGAGCTTATCCGTCGAGTTTACGTCCTCAACTATAATGCCTATGATAGATACCTTTTCCTCCATTGTGATTTCCTCCTTTGAAAGATATTTCGGCTTTACGGCGCAAAAAAGGACGCACCAAGGAAGGGTGCGCCCACAGCTCCGTTCATGGTCAGCCCTTCCTCATCAGGAGTTATCCCCTTTTGTGTCAGAAAACCTTTATTTTTTTCGGGTCTCGGAGCAGCACTGAGCTTGCCCTCCGACCATCGCTGCGCATATTATAACACAATGCCGCGTACTTTTCAAGGCTAAAAGATAATTCCCGCTGTGCTGCGCCCGCATGACAGACAACAAAAAAGCTGCCGCACCTTTATGGTACGGCAGCATGGAAAAACAGTGTCGGTTATCAGATAACTCTTACACGGATAACGCCGTCGACAGCCTTTATTGCATCAACAGCAGCAGCATCAACTGCATTTGCGGTATCTACGATAGAGTAAGCATAGTCCTTCTTGGACTTGTTAGCCATGCCTGTAACTTCATTTCCTGAGAGCTTAGCGCAGACAGCGCCGATGATCTCGGGGTCGTTCTTGTGGATAACGCAGATCCTTGCAGAGCCCGACTTGGCCATTGATACGTTGGGCAGAGTTACGGAGTTTGTGATGTTGCCGTTCTCAAGGAAGTCCTTGATCTCGTTGGCAGCCATTTCTGCGCAGTTATCCTCGCTCTCGGGAGTTGATGCGCCGAGGTGGGGGATAGCTATGATGCCGTCCTCGCCGAGAATGTCATCTGTAGCAAAGTCTGTAACGTAGCAGGCAAGCTTCTTGTCGGCAACAGCCTTGAGAATGTCTGCGGAAACAACGAGGTCTGCTCTTGAGAAGTTCATTATGCGAACGCCGTCCTTCATCTTTGCAAGGGTGTCGGCGTTTATCATGCCCTTTGTATCGGGTGTGAGCGGAACGTGAATGGTGATGTAGTCGCTTGCGGCATAGATCTCGTCAAGTGTCTTGACGTACTTTACCTGAGTATCTACGAGTACGGCGTGGTCAACAGAGAGGAAGGGGTCATAGCCGACTACCTTCATGCCGAGAGCCACTGCAGCATTTGCAACGAGAATGCCGATAGCGCCCAGACCGATAACGCCGAGAGTCTTGCCCTTTATCTCGGGACCTACGAACTGACCCTTGCCCTTTTCGACCATTTTGCCCACTGCATCGCCGTTGCCCTTGAGGGTCTTTGCCCATGCAATGCCGTCAACTACCTTTCTTGAGCTGAGCAGCAGACCGGTAAGAACCAGCTCCTTAACGGCGTTTGCGTTTGCGCCGGGGGTGTTGAATACAACGATGCCCTGCTCTGCGCACTTGTCGAGAGGGATATTGTTTACGCCTGCGCCTGCTCTTGCAATGGCAAGAAGGCTCTCGGGCATTTCCATATCATGCATAGAAGCCGAACGAACGAGCACCGCATCGGGAGCCTCTGCATCATCGCTGACGGTGTAGTTTTCGCCCAGAGCCTTTACGGCAAGGGGAGAGATCTTGTTAAGTGTCTTTACGTTGAACATTTTAGTCACCCTTCATTTATTTAAGATATGATGATACCCGCTGCGGTAAACACAGCAGGTATCGTAAAAGCTATTGATAGTCTATCAGCTGTTTCTTGCCTCGAAGTCCTTCATGAACTCAACGAGCTTTTCAACGCCCTCAACAGGCATAGCGTTGTAGATAGAAGCGCGCATACCGCCGACTGTACGATGACCCTTGAGGTTGACGAAGTCGTTTTCGGTAGCTTCCTTAACGAACTTGGCATCGAGCTCTTCGCTGCCTGTTACGAAGGGAACGTTCATGAGAGAACGGTCCTCGGGAACAACTGTACCCTTGAACATATTTGAGCTGTCGAGGAAGTTGTAGAGGATAGAAGCCTTCTTCTCGTTGATCTTCTTCATGTTCTCAAGACCGCCGATGTCGTTCTTTATCCACTCGAGAACGAGCTTAGCTATATAGATAGTCCAGCAGGGAGGAGTGTTGAACATAGAGCCGTTGTCGGCGTGTGTCTTGAGGTTGAGCATGGTGGGAGTGATGTCCATAGCGTTGCCGAGGAGATCCTCACGGACGATGGAAACTACAAGACCTGCGGGAGCCATGTTCTTCTGTGCGCCTGCATAGAGGAGTCCGAACTTGGAAACGTCAAGAGGAGTTGACATGAAGCAGGAGGAAATGTCTGCTACCAGTGGAACGTCGCCTGTCTGCGGAAGCTCGTGATAAACCGTACCGTAGATCGTGTTGTTCATGCAGATGTAGAAATAGTCTGCATCCTTTGTAAAGGTAGCGGGATCAAGCTTGGGAATGTATGAGAAGGTCTTGTCCTTTGAAGAAGCGACTACGTTGGCATCGAGGTATCTTGCGGCCTCCTTGTAAGCCTTTGTAGCCCACTGACCTGTAAGAACGTAGTCGGCCTTATGATTCCTGTTGCCGAGGTTCATGGGGATAGCTGCAAACTGAGTTGATGCGCCGCCCTGAAGGAAGAGTACCTTGTAGTTATCGGGGATATTCATTACCTCACGCAGAAGGCTCTCTGCGCCGTTGATAATGCCCTCGAATACCTTTGAGCGGTGGGACATCTCCATTACGGACTGTCCGCAGCCCTGATAGTCGAACATTTCCTCTGCCGCTCTCTTAAGAACGACCTCGGGAAGTACGGAAGGACCTGCCGAGAAATTGTAAACCCTTTTCATTTTTATTACCTCCAATGTAAAATATAAAGATTTTTACCTAAATATTATAGGACAAAATCTTCTATAAGTCAATTATAAAATAGAGATAATCCGTAATTATTTGACATTTTATTGCTGCTATCCTGCATTTTTGCTGTTTTTGTGAATGAAAAGGTCCGCACAGCCGACGGCTTATGCAGACCTTTGGGATTCATTTTGCTTTTTGGAAGTAAAACGGAAATGCCCTCGGGCTCATTCGCTGTCCCTTACCCTTACGGCTTCCTCGTCCTCGTGACGTATCTGAGCGCGCTTTATCTTGCCGCTGAAGGTCTTGGGCAGCTCGTCCACGAATTCTATAACTCTCGGATATTTATAGGGCGCCGTAGTTCTCTTTACGTGATCCTGAAGCTCCTTCTTGAGAGCCTCGCTCGGCTCGTAGCCCTTTTTAAGTACGATAGTAGCCTTGACGACCTGACCTCTCACGGGGTCGGGTACGCCTGTAATGGCGCATTCTACAACTGCGTCATGCTCTATCAGTGCGCTTTCTACCTCAAAGGGTCCTATGCGGTAGCCCGAGCATTTAATAACGTCGTCGTTTCTGCCCACGAACCAATAATAGCCCTCGGTGTCGCGCCATGCCATGTCGCAGGTGTTGTAGCAGGCGCCGTGAAGCTTCTGCTCGGTCATCATGGGGTTGTGATAGTAGCCCGTGAAAAGTCCCACGGGGGGCTTGTCCTTTATGCCCATTATGCAGATAGAGCCCTCCTCGCCGTCCTCTACCTCCTTGCCGAAGTTATCGAGCAGGCGAAGGTCATATATGGGCGACGGCTTGCCCGACGAGCCTACCTTTATATCGTCCCATTGGAAGTCCGCAAGAAGCACCGAGCCCTCGGACTGTCCGAAGCCCTGATAGATATTATGCCCCGTGAGCTTCTGCCATTTTGTGTTGACCTCCGCATTCAGAGGCTCGCCTGCGGTCGCGTAGTGCTGTATAGATGAGAGATCATAGCCTGCAACGTCCTCAAGCAGCATGAAGCGGTACATCGTGGGCGGCGCACAGAAGGTCGTCAGCCTGTACTGCGACATCTTCTCAAGCAGCTTTGCGGGTACGAACTTATCCATATCGTATGCGAATACTACAGCCCCGCAGATCCACTGACCGTATATCTTGCCCCAGCCGAACTTTGCCCAGCCCGAATCGCTCACGCTCATGTGCAGTTTGTTCTCCTGCACGCGCTGCCAATACTTAGCCGCA
>CACWNZ010000104.1 GCA_902762335.1 uncultured Ruminococcus sp.
CAACGGTTACCGAGCAGTTGGTCTGGCTGTTCTGAGTTCTGTCGTAGTCAGCCTCATAAACGCCCCATGAGAGATCCCATGCGCCGTCCTTGCGGACCTTGAACTCGTATGAGCCGGGCTCAACTGTGAACTGACCCTCATAAACACCCTCTGTCTCTGTCTCATACATCGGGATGTCCGTACCCCAATCGGAGCCGGGGAAGCCGCCGATGATGCTGTAAGCTGAGGGCTCCTTGTCGGGCTCAGGCTCGGGCTCGGGCTCGGGCTCAGGCTCGGGCTCAGGCTCGGGCTCAGGCTCAGGCTCGTCAGCCGTCTTAGAGGTATCAACTACCTTGATCTTGCCGTCAGCATCGGTGTAGGTAACGATTACGGGCCATACCTCGAGGTCTGATCCGTTTGTGTCAAGGAATACGTGAACGTTCTTAGCGTCCTCTTCTACCTTGCAGTTTGTCTGGCTGTTCTGAGTTCTGTCATAATCAGCTTCGTAGCAGCCCCATGAGAAATCCCATGCGCCGTCTGCGCGGATCTTGAACTCTGATCCTTCTGCGAGATCGCCGATAGCTGCGCCGTAAACGCCTGTAGCTATCTCTGTCATCTCTACGTCAGCACTCCAATCATTGAAGCCGCCGATAACGCCGAATGAACCGAAGTCACCGGATGCATCGCCGCCCTCGTTGGGAGCTGTGAAGTATGCTACGGGCCATACGTTGCCGTCTTCGCCGTTAGCATCGAGAAGTACAACAAGGTCTGTTGTATCCTCTGTGGAGATCTTGCAGTTGGTCTGGCTGTTGAAGGTACGGTCATAATCTGCCTCGTACTCGCCCCAGCTGTCATCCCATGAGCTGTCTGCACGAACCTTGAATTCGGTATCGCCTGCTGCAACGCCTGCAATTGCGCCAACAAATACTCTGTCCTCGCCAATGTCACTCATAGCTGCATCGGGGTCAGAGCCCCAGCCTGTGAGAGCGCCGACTATACCGATAGTATGACTATCAAAGTAATCAGCTTCCTCACCTGCTTCCATCTGGTCACGAGCTGATACGGAAACAGCTGCCATTGAACCGACGAGAGCTGCAACAAGAGCAATGCCTATGATCTTTCTTGTCTGCATGTGAAAAATTCCTCCTAACTAAAAAATTCATAAAGCCCCTACTCCGAGACTTTATCTGATAACGATTATATAACAATTCAATAAAAAAATCAAGACAAAAATAACGAAATTGTTTTTTTTAATCCTAACAAACGATGCATTTTTAGCTATTTTGCTGATTATGGTGTGTTTATTTATTTCCATTTCGGAATTATACGGTTTTCCGTTGTGCATATTCTACATTTGCATTTATAGATTCTTGTGCAATAAAGCATCGGATTTAGTTACAAATTTATTACAATTCAGCTCGGTCATATTTTGTTCATATTTTTTTGTTTAGAGGGTCAGATATTTTCTTACATTATATATTATGTGTGATTGACAAAGATGAGATCATGGCTTATACTGATCTCAGCGAAAAAAAAAAAAAAAAAAACAAAGGAGGCAATCGCACGTGAAAAAGCTCAGAATACTCAGCGCCGCATTAGCGGCAGCGACCTTAGCATCATTCGCTTCAGTCAGCGCAGGTGCTATCGGAAAAAACGAAATGAAACAGCACAAGGTCGGCATTACGGGCACGTTCTGTGAATGGGGCGCTAACGGCGACCCCGACATCCCCATGACAGATGCTGACGGAGACGGCGTTTACGAGGGTACGGTCGTTATCAACAAGGTCACCCCGGAAATGATCCAGAAGCAGTATACCACCATCATGGAAGACTCCTTTCCCACAGGAAAAACCGGCGTACTGTTCAAGGTCCGTCTTGACGGCGAATGGGTATACTCCTGGGCTGACTATGAGGAAAACTACGAACGCACCTACAACAGTCAGACGAACTGCTGCGCAGAAGCCGAGGCAGGCAAGGGACTCAGGATAAACGTTAAATTAGATACAAACGATCCTATCAATGCAGATCCGGATTTTCCTGAGGAAGACTACTACACCTGGAGGGTATCGTACGAATCAGAGATAATCGGCAAGACCGCAGAGGTCACGCCTGCGGGTAATTTTGAGTATGAGAAAAATTCTGACGGCGGCATGACGATAACCAAATACAAGGGAAAGGATAAAAGCGTTGTCGTCCCCTCTCAGATACAGGGCAAAAATGTCACCGCTATAGGAGCATCCGCCTTTGAGGACAACACCTCCGTAACGGGCGTCGTGCTCCCCGACACTGTCACCTCTATAAGCTACAGAGCATTCAGTGGCTGCACAGCTCTTAAGAACATGACCCTTTCCAGGAACATCGAATTTGTAGACGAGGGCGCTTTTTATAATACGCCGTGGTTCGATTCACTGCCTGACGGAGACGTTTACATAGGAAAGGTATACTATATGTACAAGGGCGATATGCCCGAAAATACCAAAATTACGGTAAAGGCAGGCACCAAGCGTATAGTAAGCGGAGCATTTACTTACTATTTTTCTTTTCCCGGCGGCGGCGGTATTACAGGCTATCCTCAGCTTGTTGAGGTATCACTCCCTGACAGCGTTATAGATATGGGGGACTACTCTTATTGCTCAAACCTTAAAAAAATCAATATCCCCAAGGGTGTCACAGAGCTTGACGGCACGTTTCACAGCTGTGACAGTCTTGAAAGCATAACCATACCGGACGGTGTCAAGAAAATAGGCAAATATGTATTTATGTGCTGCGGCGTAAAGAATATTATTCTACCCGACAGCGTTACGACACTTGGTGAAGGTGCTTTTGTCTCACCATATATAGAAAGCGTTACTATACCTGCAAGCGTTAAGGAGATAGATGAATTAGCATTTTCTGACTGGAGATTTCAGATTACTATTTACGGCGAAAAGGGCAGCAGTGCCGAAAAATATGCAAATGCACACGGCATGACCTTCAAGTCAGCGTCTTCTCCCCTTGTAAACAGCTCCACCGTATCAGCAAAGACCGCACAAACGGGCAAGAGCGTTACGATCAACTGCAAGGCATCGGGCGGCAAGGGCGATTATCAGTATGCCGTATTCTACAAAAAGTCCTCGTCATCAAAATGGCTCAAACTCAGGGATTTCAGCAGGCTCACGACAGCTTCATTCTCCCCCGCTTCAGCCGCAAAGTATGATATAAAGGTAAAGGCAAAGGACAAGAGCGGCAAGGTAGTCAGCAGGGATCTTACGGTCACCTTTACAAAGTCCCTTACAAACAATTCCGTCCTCAGCTCATCTAAAACGACCGTCGGCAAGGCAGTAAAGATCATGTGCAAGGCAGATGGCGGCAAGGGCGAGTATCAGTATGCAATATACTACAAAAAGAAAAACTCCGCAAAATGGCTCCAACTCCTCGCCTACACAAAAACGGCAGGTTTCAGCTTCAGCCCCGTATCCGCAGGCAACTACGATATAAAGGTCAAGGTCAAGGACAAGAGCGGAAAGATAGAAAGCAAGACGATGACACTGAACGCCGTGCTTCCTCTCACCAACACCTCAACGCTTGCCGCGGCAACAGCCAAAAAGGGCGACAAGGTCAAGGTACGCTGCAGCGCAAAGGGCGGCACGGGCAGCTATACCTACGCGGTATATTACAAGAAGGCATCAAAGACCTCATATACCCTGCTCAGGGATTATAAGGACACAAGCGTTGTAACCTTCAAGCCCGCTGCGGCAGTAAAGTACAACATCAAAGTAAAGGCTAAGGACAGCAGCGGCAAAATAGTAAGCAAGGTACTCACTCTCAAGGTAACAAAGTGATTTTCACGGACACCCGTACAATAGCGTGCGGGTGTTATCTTTTTGTTCTTTATCGATACCTATTTCTCTCGAATAATGTTTTATAGCAGTGCCGCGGGCATGAAGCATGATACCATAAGAAAGCCGTACCGCGAATTGGCTCCGGCGGCTCGCTGGCGGCAAGCTGCCGCTCCCGACTTCGCGCTCAACTTCAACAATAATCCGTACTTCATCGCCGCGATTAAAGCTATACAGCACGGGCGCGGGCATGAAGCATGATACCATAAGAAAGCCGTGCCGCGAATCGACTCCGGCGGCTCGCCGGCGGCAAGATAGTAAGCAAGGTAACAAAGTGATTTTATCTGACACCCGTACAATAGCGTGCGGGTTTCATTTTTTCGTTATTTGGAAATATTGACTAATGTTTTTCAATATGCTATACTAAAATAGTAAATATTTTATAAAGGAGTGTTGAGATCCATGAAAACAAAAATACTGAAAAAGCTCTGCGCACTTTCGCTCTCGGCTCTTATGCTGACGGGCGCGGGTATTGCCGAAGCCGTGCCTGTTATCTCGGCAGGTCTGCCCGTTTATGCGGCAGAGACCACGCCTGCGGGTGATTTTAATTATGAAACAAATGACGACGGCACGATAGCTATAACAGGCTATAACGGAGCTCAGACGGATATCGTTATCCCGAATACCATTAACGGAAAGCCTGTTACAAAAATAGCGCCCGCCGCTTTCTACGGCTGTACCTCTCTTAAAAGCATAAAGCTGCCAAGCAGTCTCAAGGTGATAGGCGGAGATTATGGTCATTGGAATCAGTACGGTTGGGCAGACGGCGCATTCGCAGGCTGTTCTTCTCTTGAAAACATCGAAATTCCCAACGGAGTAACCGAAATAGGTCTTGCGGCATTTATGGGCTGTTCCTCATTGAAAAGTGTAGTCATCCCGAACAGTGTTACGTCTTTAGATAACTTTGCATTCTATCAGTGCAGATCTCTCGAGAACGTTACTCTTTCCGAAAACATCACTAAGTTAGGTTACGGAGTATTTGCATTTACAAATATAAAAACAATTTTTATTCCCAAAAGCGTCACAGAGATCTCCCGGGGAATAGGAGATTACCCCGGCGCATTTAACACCTCTTCCATAACGATCTACGGCGAAAAGGGCAGCTATGCCGAAAAATATGCAAAAGAATACGGCATAACCTTCAGGCAAAAAAATGCCCCCCTCACTAACAACTCTTCTGTTTCGGCAAACACTGTAACACTCGGCAAGAACATTACAGTCTCCTGCAAGGCATCTGGCGGTAAGGGCGATTATCAGTATGCCGTTTACTACAAAAAGTCTTCGTCTTCAAAATGGCTCAGGCTCAGCGATTTCAGCAGCAAAACCTCTGTCACATTTACTCCCAAATCCGCTGTAAAGTATAATCTTAAGGTCAAAGCAAAGGATAAGAGCGGAAAGATAGTGAGCAAGCTCTTCACTGTCAGTGCCGTAAAAGCGCTTGTAAACAAGTCTGTTCTGAGTTCATCTTCTGTTGCTGCCGGCAGCAGAGTAAAAATAATCTGCAAGGCCGAGGGCGGCAAGGGCGGCTATAAGTATGCGGTTTATTATAAAAAGAGAACTTCAACAAAATGGCTCAGTCTCAGCAGCTTCACCAATAATACAGCGGCCTACTTTACCCCCGCCACCGCAGCCGACTACGATATCATGATAAAGGTAAAGGACTCAGGCGGCGCTATCGTAAAAAAGATACTTCCGCTTACTGCAATAAAACCGCTTTCTAATAAATCCACCCTCAGCACCTCATCTGTCGAAGCCGGAAACGCGGTAGAAATAAACTGCAAGGCGAACGGCGGCAAGAAAACATATAAGTATGCTGTTTACATCAAAACGCCAAAAGCAAAAGCCTTCAAACTCCTCAGCAATTACAGCACAAAATCCGCTGTAACCTACACTCCGGAAGCGGAAGGAAGATATGAATTCAAAACAAAGATAAAAGACAGCACAGGAAAGGTTGTCAGCAAAATCCTCTCTCTTGAAGTCACAAAAGCTGTCCACCGTACCGGATCGGATATGTATATCTATTTTGACAACAGCGAAACACAGTGGGAAAGCGTATATGCATATTGGTGGAATTCCGACTATGAAAGGACATTCGATTTTGAAAACAACGACTACGGCTGGTATCAAGAGGTTTATGGTGACGGCAGCACTTACGGCAGACCTGTAGATTATCCCGGCACAGCTATGACACAAATCCCGGGAACCGATATATGGCAGGCAAGAGTCCCCTTCGGCGCAGAAATGATAACTTTCAACAGCGGCAAGACAGATGCACAGATGCGGAACGGTGAGATAGGCTACATGACCTCAGACATCTTATTTGATGCGAAAACAAATGCAGGTCAGGTCTACGTTGTTGATACATCCAACGGACCGGTACGAGGCTATGGATTGGACAGTACAAAGTTCAGATACAAGCAGGGCGAATGGAAAAACTATGAAGGCAAATTCATTGCCGAAAAATACCCGTTGAGCGAATAAGCTGAAATTCATAAAAGCGGCTGCCCCTACAGAAACGTAAGGGCAGCCGCTTGCCGATTTAATGAAAGCTTAAAGCCGAAAAGAATAATGAACGTGAACGAATGATGAAGGTTGATGTGGGTCGAAAAGTATGATATGATTTTTATATCAATTTTATGCGGTGATGAGAATGGAAATGATAAAAACAAAAGCGGCGGTGATAGGCGCGGGTCCTGCGGGACTGTGTGCGGCGATAAGCTGTTCGCGAACTCTCGGCAGAGGCAGCACGGTAGTTCTTGAAAAACAGACAAAGGCGGGCAGAAAGCTGCTTGCAACGGGCAACGGCAGATGCAATATATCCAACGAGGATATATCCGTAGAGCATTATCACGGAGATAAGGCTATTGCAGAGGCGGTCCTTGAGGAATTCCCCTGTGGTGCTATGTACGGCTTTATGCGTGAGTCGGGCGTTCTTCTGCGCAGCGACGGCGAGGGGCGTATCTATCCGTACAGCAATCAGGCGGCGACCGTGCTTGATGCGCTCACGGGCGAATGTATAAGACAGGGCGCCGACATACGCACGGGCTTTGAAATAAGCTCCGTAAAAAAAGACGGCGGCGGCTTTGTCGTAAGCTCACAGGATACGGAGCTGCGCTGCGAATATCTCATCTTTGCCTCGGGTTCGGCGGCGGCTCCTCATCTCGGGGCTGACAGCAGCGGATATTCCCTGCTTGAGGGGCTGGGTATAAAGCATACTCCCCTGTTCCCCGCGCTGTGTCCCGTTGTGACAAAGGAGAAATGCAAATCTCTGAAGGGAGTAAGAGTCAAGGGAAGCGTATCGCTCATCGCGGACGGTAAAAAAATAAAGGAGCGCACGGGCGAGATACAGTTCACCGAAAACGGGCTTTCGGGAATATGCGTGTTTGAGCTTTCACGGGATATAAGCGAGTATCTCTTGTCCGGAACAATAGACGGCAGTAAAATAAACGGGATAAAGCTTTCCGCAGATCTAATGAAGGAGCATTCGTTTGCGGAAATATGCGCTTATCTTGATGAAATAAAGCGCCTTCCCGGTGACCGCCCCGCATCGGAGCCAAAGTCCTGCGCTCAGCTCACAAGATCCGATATAAAAGCCCTTGCGGGTACCGTAAAGGGCATGATATTTACGCCGACGGCGACAGGCGGCTTTGCAGCCGCGCAGGTATGCGCAGGCGGCGTCGGCTCGGACGAGGTCGATCCGCGCACGCTGATGTCAAAGCGGGCGAAAAGCCTCTATATCTGCGGAGAGCTGCTCAACGTGGACGGCGACTGCGGCGGTTTCAATCTGCACTTTGCGGCAGGCAGCGGACTTCTTGCGGGAAGGCTGAAAAAATAAACGTAGGTGACTGATATGATAAGACTTAACGATATTGCTCTCCCTCTTGACTATGACGAGAGCGCGCTGAAAAAAGAGACGGCAAAAAAGCTTAAGACCTCGCCCGAAAATATAGAATATATCTCTCTTTACCGCAGAAGCGTTGACGCAAGAAAAAAGGGACAGCTTCATTTTCTTGCATCGGCGGACGTAAAGCTCAGGCAGGGCGAAAAGCGCGCGCTGTCCGTGTGCAGGAGCGCATCTATGATCAACGAATATAAATATATCATTCCGCGGAGCAGACGGCTCGAAAAAAGACCCGTCATCATAGGCAGCGGTCCGTGCGGAACGTTTGCGGCACTGATACTCGCAAGGGCGGGACAGTCACCCGTAATAATAGAGCGGGGTCAGGACGTGGACAAGCGCACCGCCGACGTTGAAAGCTTCAACAGAACGGGCATTTTAGATACCTCGTCGAATATTCAGTTCGGCGAGGGCGGCGCGGGAACGTTCTCGGACGGCAAGCTGAATACGGGAACGAAGGACAGCAGGATAAGACAGGTACTGCTTGAATTCAGCGCCCACGGTGCGCCCGATGAGATACTCTATCTTGCCAAGCCGCATATCGGCACTGACGTTCTGCGCACGGTGGTAAGGAATATCAGAAAAACCGTCATCTCGCTCGGCGGGGAATACAGATTCGGCGCAAGGCTGACCGATATTGCCGTAAAGGACGGCAGGGTCGCGGGCGCGGTCATAGAGCAGGACGGCGACAAATATACCATAGAAA
>CACWNZ010000105.1:0-5008 GCA_902762335.1 uncultured Ruminococcus sp.
GACGACGTAAAGGAAGCGGTGCTTGCGGCGGCGGAGGTGTATAAGTCACTCGGGGCAGAGATAGTATATTTTGACCTGCCCGCCCTTAAGTATGCCCTGCCCGTATATTATATACTCGCCTGCGCGGAGGCTTCGTCAAATCTCGGCAGATATGACGGTATACGCTACGGCTATAAGGCGGAGAGCTATACCGACGTCAACGATATGATAAAGAAAACGAGAAGCACGGGCTTCGGCAGCGAGGTAAAGAGAAGGATACTTCTCGGCACCTACGTTCTCAGCTCGGGCTACTATGATGCATACTACAAAAAGGCGCAGAATCTCAGAGGCGCGATAGTCGGCGCCTTCAGGAACGCCTTTGAGGTGTGTGACGTTATTCTTGCGCCTACCGTGCCTATGACCGCCTTTGAGAACGGTCACGCTGTAAGCGACCCCGTAGAGACCTATCTTACCGATATATGCACCGTTCCCGTGAATATAGCGGGTCTGCCCGGAGTATCGCTGCCCTGCGGCTACAGCTCAAAGGGAATGCCCATAGGAATGCAGCTTATCGGAGACAGCTTCTGCGAGGCCAGGATACTCAATGCGGCATGGCAGTATGAGAATGCCGCGGATATTTACAGAGCCGCCGACCGCGGCGTGAAGCTCTGAGTGCGGGAAAGGAAGGATCGTTTATGAAATATGAACTTGTAGCGGGCTTTGAGACCCACGTTGAGCTTTCCACCGACACTAAGATATTCTGCTCCTGCACCACAAAATTCGGCGGCGAGCCGAATACCCACTGCTGTCCCGTATGCATAGGACTGCCCGGAACTCTGCCGAGACTCAACAAAAGGGTAGTGGAATATGCCATAAGAGCGGGACTTGCCACCAACTGCGAGATAGCGGAGATATCCAAAATGGACAGAAAGAACTACTGCTATCCCGATCTGCCCAAGGCGTATCAGATATCACAGTACGATATGCCCCTGTGCAGGAACGGCTATATAGAGCTTTCCAACGGCAGAAGGATCCGTATTCTCCGCATACATATAGAGGAGGACGCGGGCAAGCTGGTACACAGCAGGGGCAGCACCCTTGTAGACTACAACAGAGGCGGCGTTCCGCTTATAGAGATAGTCTCCGAGCCCGATATACGCTCGGTGGACGAGGCAAAGGAATACGTTGAAAAGCTCCAGCTCATAATGAGATATATCGGCGTGTCCGACTGTAAGATGCAGGAGGGCTCGATGCGCTGTGACGTAAATATATCCGTGCGCCCCGAGGGCAGTGAAAAGCTCGGCACGAGGACGGAGATAAAGAACATGAACTCGATAACCTTCATCGCCAAGGCTATGGAATACGAGTTCGGCAGACAGACCGACCTTATAGAAAGCGGCGAAAGGGTAGTTCAGGAGACTCTGCGCTATGATGACGTTACCAATACCACCTCGGGCATGAGGGGCAAGGAGGACGCCAACGACTACCGCTATTTCAGGGATCCCGACCTCGTTACGATAAACGTTCCGCGCGAGACGGTGGAGGAGATCAGGGCGAGCCTGCCCGAGCTTCCGTTCGCAAAGCAGGAGAGATATATAAACGAGCTCGGCATACCCGAAAAGGACGCCGCTCTGCTCGTGAAGTACCGCAGGGTAGCCGAATACTTTGAAAGGGCTATCGAGGGCGTAAAGACACCTAAGACCGCGTCGAACTTCATTATCGGGCAGATATTCCGCACTGTAGAGAACGAGGCGGAGAAAGAGGCGTTTGAGATAAAGACAAGCCCCGAGGCTCTCAACGAGCTGATAAAGCTCATCGACGAGGGCAAGGTGCGCATGAATCTTGCAAAATCCACCCTTGACAAGATGCTTGAAACGGGCAAAAGACCGTCGGAGCTTCTCTCGGAGAGCGATATGGCGGGTCTTGACGACAGCGCTCTTGACGAGCTGTGCAGGCAGGCTGTAGATGCTAACCCGAAGGCTGTTGCCGACTACAGAAACGGCAAGGAGAAGGCCATAAAGGCGATAGTGGGCTTTGTGATGAAGAACAGCCGCGGAAAAGCCGATGCCGTTGCCGCAGAAGAGAGGATAAAGGCGCTTTTGGGCTGAAAAAACACAAAAAACGCCCCGCAAACGAAAAAAACACTTGCATAAGCAAAGGGCTTGTGGTATAATATAAAGGTCTTTGAAAACCGCTGCTTGTAGTGGGGTTCAGAGCTCGGTAATTTACCGTACTTTGAAACGGGCAGTCCTCTGCGGGAACAGATCCCGCATGAATGTCTGAAATAACAGGAGGAATAAAAATGGACGCATTAAAGACGATCGCAGCAGCTTCCATGAAGGAAGAAAACAACATTCCCAAGTTTGAGATCGGTGACACCGTAAGGGTCAGCGTAAACATCCGCGAGGGTGAGAGGGAAAGGATCCAGATGTTCGAGGGAACGGTCATTGCGCGCAGAGGAAGCGGCGTAGCCGAGACCTTTACCGTACGCCGCCTTTCATACGGCGTTGGCGTAGAGAGAGTTTTCCCTGTTCATTCTCCCAACGTTGTTGCAGTTCAGGTAGTAAGAAAGGGTCGTGTTCGCAGAAGCAAGCTCTACTATCTCCGCAGCAGAGTCGGAAAGGCTGCAAAGGTCAAGGAACAAATCAGATAATATCTGCGGAAAAGGGACGATTCTGTCCCTTTTTTGTTATCCGTACAAAAAGTACGGAGCTCTGCACCGATAAAACGAAAAGCACTCGGACGCTCTGTCTGCTGCGGGCATAACGCAAGCATCGCCGCTATCACGGAAACAGATCAATACGGGAGTGAAGCGCTTATGAAGTACAGCGAGATAAGAAAAACCAAAAGATACCGCGCCGAAAGGGCTGCGGACGGCAAAGCGCTCACCAAAAGCGCTTTTGAGGTGCTGCTCGTATTCATAGTCCTGATTTTTCTTGCCGCCTTCGTTTTTACGGTATGCTTCAGAGTAGTCACCTTCAGCAAGAAGCTTGACAACAGGCTTCAGACCTACAGTGTGGTGACTCTGCCTCAGCAGAGGTACGAGCAGGGCGATATAGTATCGGTAAAGACCGAGAATAATATCTCCGCAGGCGAGATACTTGCCCTTGAGGGCGAAAAGATAGTGATAGGCACCGACAGGAGCAAAAGCGTCAACTGCGTGCAGTATAAAGGAACGCGCTATTTCACCTACGACGAGCTGAGAGAGGAAATAAGCGACCTTACTGTACCGAAGGGCTACGCCCTTCTCAACGGCGACTTTACCTCGTCGGAGCAGCTTCTCGTAGGCGAGCTCGTACCGCTTGATTACATAACCGGCAAGGCAAGCTTCGTTATCTATCCGTTTTCGCTTTTCGGCAGGTCGGCAGACTATATGAAGCAATAACGCGCAGCCGTGGCATAGGGAGGTGTTGCTGTGCTGTCCGAGAGCAATAACGAAAAGGATAACGAAAAGACCGGCCCGGAAAATACCGTGCAGCCGGATGATGAGCAGAGCAGCGATACCGCAGCCGCAGAAGACCCGGGCGAAGAGACGGAGATATCCTTATCGTTCCTTGTGTTCGATATAGCGGGAACGATATTTCTATCGATAGTGATACTTCTGCTGCTTATGGCGCTTTTTGTCAGACAGGTGACCGTGGACGGCGCATCTATGAACAACACCCTCTGGGACGGCGACAGACTGCTTGTGCAGTGCAATAATTATACGCCCCGCAACGGCGATATAGTAATAGTCACTCACGGCAGGGAGCTTGACGAGGCAATAGTAAAAAGAGTCATCGCCACAGAGGGACAGCATATCGATATAAACTATTCTACAGGCGAGGTAGTGGTGGACGGTGTGCTTCTTAAGGAGCCGTACGTCACGGGACCCTCAAGGTCAACGATGAACGCGCTCGAAATGCCGCTTACGGTACCCGAGGGCTACGTTTTCGTAATGGGCGACAACAGGGGCAATTCCCTCGACAGCCGTTCCGAAAGGGTAGGGCTCATACCCGTCGAAAACATAGTCGGCAAGGCGTTCTTCAGGTGGTACCCGATAAACACCCTGGGATCGCTTGATCGATAAGATATGGGAGGAATGATCGTGTCAAAAAACAGATATGAGATGAAAAAGGCGCAGATAGAAGCCAAGGAGGGCAAGGCTGCCGCCGAGGGCTTCACAGTGTCGCAGTTCTGCTATGATTGGGTAGGCACGCTGCTGTTTGCCGTTACCATAGTATTGCTGATAATGGCGTTTTTCCTCAGACAGGTCACCGTTAAGGGCGGCTCTATGAACGATACCCTCAGGCATCAGGACAGGCTCATCGTTGCAAGCTTCATGTATACCCCGCAGTACGGCGATATAATAGTAGCTACTCACGGCAATAAGCTTGAGGAGGCTATTATCAAAAGAGTAATAGCTACCGAGGGTCAGAAACTGACCATAGACTACGAGGCAAACAAGGTCTTAGTAGACGGAAAAGAGCTCGATGAGGACTACATAAAGGGCAGGACCATAGTTCTCCCCAACCCCACCGATATACCCGAGGTCATACCCAAGGGCTATGTTTTCGTAATGGGCGACAACCGTGAGGATTCTCTTGACAGCAGAAGCACAAGGATAGGACTTATCCCTGTTGAGAATATCATAGGCAAGGCGATCTTCCGTATGTATCCCTTCGACAGCTTAGGCTTTCTCTGATAAAACGAAAAGGGCGGCGCTGCGCAGAAAACGGCGTTCCTGCACGGGCTGCCCCGCAGATATGAACGCTTGGCACAAAGTCCGCAGAGATTTTGTGCTTTCTTTTTACAGGGAGGTAATTA
The DNA here is from genome assembly GCA_902762335.1 of uncultured Ruminococcus sp. Classification (GTDB taxonomy): domain Bacteria; phylum Bacillota; class Clostridia; order Oscillospirales; family Acutalibacteraceae; genus UBA1213. Next base: position 4,786 of record CACWNZ010000105.1, read on the forward strand.
TGGAAGAGCTTAAAACGATACAGTGGTTTCCCGGTCACATGACTAAGACCCGCCGCAAAATAGAGTCTCAGCTCAGGCTGATAGATGCCGTCGCCGTACTTCTCGACGCAAGGATACCCTACTCAAGCTGCAACCCCGATCTCAGGAGCATTATCAACAATAAGCCCCGTCTCGTTATTCTTAATAAATGCGATATGGCAGACCCCGCCGAGACAAAAAAATG
>CACWNZ010000105.1:5057-12172 GCA_902762335.1 uncultured Ruminococcus sp.
TCGACTGCAAAACCGGGAAGGGCATGAACGGCTTTATCCCTGCCGTCAAAAACGTTCTTGCCGATAAGCTCAGCTCGTGGCGCGCAAAGGGTATGACGGGCAGGACGATAAAGGTGATGATAGTCGGCATTCCCAACGTGGGAAAATCGTCGTTCATAAACAGAATGGCAGGGCAGAACCGCGCAAGGGTAGAGGACAGACCGGGCGTTACAAGGGGCAATCAATGGTTTACCGTGAGCAAGGGCTTCGACCTGCTCGATACCCCCGGCGTGCTCTGGCCGAAATTCGACGATAAGGCTGTAGGCGAAAAGCTTGCCTTCATTGGCTCGGTAAAGGACGAGGTGCTCGATACCGAGCATCTTGCGGGCAGACTGCTCGAATATCTCAGGGATAATTTCAACGGCGCACTGTGCGCGCGATATAAGCTTGAGCCGACGGATACCGAGGGACTTCAGGGCTTTGAGCTTCTGTCGCTGATAGGAAAAAAGCGCGGTATGCTGATGTCCGGCGGCGAGATAAATACCGAACGCGCGGCAGCCGCCGTACTTGACGAATTCAGAAGTGCGGCTATAGGAAAAATAACGCTTGATAAGGCAGGTGAGTGCGGTGACGTCAGGATCTGACAAGCTGTATTACGAGGGCTTTTACAGAGAACAGGGCTACGAGCTGATATGCGGGGTAGATGAGGCGGGCAGGGGACCCCTTGCGGGACCCGTATATGCGGCGGCGGTGATACTGCCCGAGGGAATGATAATAGAGGGCATAGACGACTCAAAAAAGCTCAGCGAGAAAAAGCGTGAGCAGCTTTTTGAGGTGATAAGGGAAAAGGCAGTGGCTTATTCGGTCGCATCGGCAAGCGTTGAGGAGATAGAGGAGATAAACATTCTTAACGCGACTATGCTGGCGATGAAAAGGGCTGTAGAGGGTCTGAGCGTAAAGCCCGACTTTGCCCTTATAGACGGCAACAAGCGTCCCGCGCTTGATATACCCTGCGTAGATATAGTCAAGGGCGACGCAAAGTCGCAGTCCATTGGCGCGGCGTCCATCCTTGCAAAGGTCAGCCGAGACAGGCTGATGAAGGAATACGCAGAGAAATATCCCGAATACGGCTTTGAAAAGCACAAGGGCTACAGCTCTCCGCTGCACCGTGAGATGATAGTGAAATACGGCCCGTGTGATATCCACAGGCTCTCGTTTTTAGGCTCCATACTTCATCCGGAGGAGAAGAAGCCGAAAACGAGGGCGCAGAAAACGGGCAAAAGGGGCGAGGCAAGGGCTTTGGCGTTTCTTGAAAACAAGGGCTATGAGCTTGTTGCAAAAAACTACCGCAGCGACTACGGCGAGATAGATATAATAGTAAGGAACAGCGAGTATCTCGTTTTTGTTGAGGTAAAGACGAGAAGGAGCGATGCGCTGGAAAGACCCTCAGCGTGGGCGGATAAGCGCAAGCAGAAAAAGCTCATCGAAACCGCCCGCATATATCTCACGCAGAATGAAACGGAGCTTCGGTCGAGGTTCGACGTCATAGAGGTCGTCAACAACGCCCCGACAGGGGAATACTATATAGAACACTTAGAAAACGCTTTCAGCGCAGAGGAGGAATGACCGTGACGGGCTTGTTCGATCTTCACTGCGATACACTTTACCGCGCGTATACCGAAAAAAGCACGCTGTTCAACGACAGCTTCCATATATCAATGAACAAAACGGCGGGACTTGCGCCCTATATACAATGCCTTGCGGTGTGGATTCCCGACGAATACAGAGGCGGGGCGGCAAGGTCGCTTTTCGGGGGTTGTCTTGCAAAGCTTGAGGAGCAGCTTGCAGGCTCCGGCATAGCAAGGTGCAGGACGGCTGACGATATTGAAAGGACCGCACAGGCGGGGAAAAAGGGAGTCATTCTCACCGTTGAGAGCGGCGCGGTATTGGCGGGTGAGCTTTCTTATATTTCTAAGCTCAGGGAAGCCGGAGTCAGAATGATGACTCTCACCTGGAACGGCAGGAACGAGCTCGGGGACGGCGTCGGAGCCGAGAACGCCGGCGGGCTTTCGCCCTTAGGCAAAAAAGCCCTTGCCGAAATGGAGAAAAACGATATCATAGCCGACGTATCCCACGCAAGCGAGAGACTTTTCTATGATGTGGCTGAGCTTGCCAAAAGACCCTTTATCGCCTCACATTCCGATGCAAAGGCGGTGTGTCCCCACAGAAGAAACCTCACCGATGAGCAGTTCGGCATAATAAGGGATAAAAAAGGCATAGTCGGCTTGAATTTTTGCAGAGATTTTCTTAATAAAAACGGGACAAATGCGAAAATGTGTGATATAATAAGGAACGCAGAGCATTTTCTGTCTCTGGGCGGAGAAAAGACCCTTGCGATAGGCGGCGATTTCGACGGCGCCGATATACCCTCTGATATGACGGGGATAGAGAGCATGACCGCCCTGTATGAGATGTTCTTGCACCACAATTACAATGAAACGCTCGTAAGGGATATATTCTTCAATAATGCGGCAGGATTTTTCCGCCGCTACGAGCAGTCTCATATCTGAGAGAAAGAAGGAAAAGCTATGAAGTACAACAGCACCAGAAACAAAAGTACGGTCGTCAGCGCGGCTCAGGCAATAGCTCAGGGCATTTCCGAGGAGGGCGGCCTTTTCGTACCGCAGTCTCTCCCCGCATACAGCCTTGAGGATATAAAGGCTCTTGCCGCAGAGGACTACAGGGGCAGGGCAAAGAGGATCTTTGCCGATTTCCTCAGCGACTTTACCGCAGAGGAGATCTCCGAAAGCGTTGACGCCGCATATACTGCGGAGAAATTCGGCTCTGACGATCCCGCGCCCATTTCGTATATCGAGAGCGGCAGCACTAAGATGTCTGTCCTTGAGCTGTGGCACGGACCTACCTGCGCGTTCAAGGATATGGCTCTCCAGATACTTCCGCACCTGCTCACAAAGTCCGTAAAAAAGACCTGCTCCGACAAGGAGGCTGTGATCCTCGTTGCGACCAGCGGCGATACGGGCAAGGCAGCGCTCGAGGGCTTCAGGGACGTAGACGGCACGAGAATAATGGTATTCTATCCCGTAAACGGCGTAAGCCCCATGCAGAAGAGACAGATGGCTACCCAGAAGGGCAATAACGTCAGCGTAATGGCTATAGAGGGCAACTTCGACGACGCTCAGACGGGCGTTAAGAAGATATTTACCGACAGCGAGATAAAGGCAAAGCTTGCCGTGAACGATAAGCTCTTCTCCAGCGCGAACTCAATAAATTGGGGCAGACTTCTCCCGCAGGTGGTATATTATTTCTCGGCATACTGCGATATGCTCAACGAGGGCAAGATAGCTCTCGGCGACAGGATGAACGTGGTAGTTCCCACGGGCAACTTCGGCAATATCCTTGCTTCGTTCTACGCTATGAACATGGGTTTGCCGATAAATAAGTTTATCTGCGCTTCAAACTCCAACAACGTCCTCACCGACTTCATAAAGACGGGTACCTACGACAGAAAGAGGACCTTCTATACGACGATCTCTCCCTCAATGGATATACTCGTTTCGAGCAACCTTGAGAGACTTCTCTATCACCTCACGGACGGCAATGCCGAAAAGGTAGCCGCATGGATGAGCAGCCTTTCGTCAGAGGGCAGCTACACCGTGGACGACGAGGTCAAGGCAAAGCTTGACGCTCTGTTCTACGGCGGCTTCTGCGACGACGAGAACACCAAAAAGACTATAAGCAGGCTCTATAAGGAAGAAAACTATCTCTGCGATACTCATACGGCAGTTGCGGTAAACGTATATCAGCAGTACGTCGATGAGACGGGCGACCTTACCCCCGCCGTCATCGCTTCAACGGCAAGTCCCTATAAGTTTGCCAAGAGCGTTCTTGAGGCTGTATGCGACGACGCTCTGCCCGAGGACGAGTTCGCTATGGTAGACGAGCTTTCGGCTAAGACCGGGACTCCCGTTCCCGCTCCGCTTGCGGCGCTCAAGGACGCACAGGTACGCTTTACCGAGGAGTGCAGCGTTGACGCAATGCCCGAGGCTGTGCTCAGGGGTCTGGGCATAAACTGAGGTCTTTGCAATGGCAGTTTATGCTATAGCCGATCTTCATCTTTCCTTCGGCACAGATAAGCCGATGGACGTATTCGGCGGCTGGTCGAACTACACCGAAAGGATAGAGAAGAATTGGCAGCACCTTGTGGCGCCCGACGACACCGTTGTGATAGCCGGGGATATATCCTGGGCGATGAAGCTTGAGGATACCGAAAGAGACTTTGACTTTATCAACAGACTCAACGGCAGCAAGATAATCCTTAAGGGCAATCACGATTATTGGTGGACAACCAAGTCCAAAATGGATAAGTATATAGCAGAGAAGGGCTTTGATACCCTCTCTATACTGCACAATAATTACTACGTCCGTGACGGCATAGCGCTGTGCGGCTCGAGGGGCTGGTTTTACGATGCCGAGACCGACGCCGATATGCTGATCCTGAAAAGAGAGGCGGGCAGACTGAGAGCTTCGATAGAGCCTGCCGTAAGGGACGGCTGCGACCCTATAGTCTTTCTGCACTATCCGCCCATATACAATAATACGGAATGCGCCGAGATACTTGATATCCTCAGGAAATTCAATATAAAAAAATGCTTCTACGGGCATATACACGGCGGCAATGCAGCAAAAAGAGCCTTTATCGGCGAAAGATACGGCATACAGTTCCGTCTTATAGCCTGCGACTATTTAGGATTTACGCCTTTGTCGGTATTTTAGGACAAATTCCGACACGGCGGGTGTGCTATAATACGGTCAAAGCCGAGAAAAAATGATAAAAAAGCCCTGTAAAACTTGATAAGCAGCTAATTATATGTTATAATACCAAGTGATTTTTCAGTTTTAATGGAGGAATTATAAAATGAAACTCATTTCGTCAAACAAAACCGACACAAACCGCGTTGAGCTCGTAATAGAGATCGACGGCGAGACCTTTATGAAGGCAGTAAATGCCGTTTACAAGAAGCAGGTCAAGAGCATTACTATCCCCGGCTTCAGAAAGGGCAAGGCTCCCCGCTCTATCATCGAGAGAGAGTACGGCGAGGGCGTATTCTATGATGATGCGCTCAAGGAGGTATATCCCGCAGCTATCGCAGAGGCGGCCGCAGAGGCAGGCATTGAGATGGTAAAGGACAACATCGACGTTGACGTTGAAAAGGCAGGCAAGGACGGCGTTATCTTCAAGGCGGTAGTTACCGTAGAGCCCGAGGTAGAAATAGAGGGCTATAAGGGTCTTACCTATAAGCCCATGTCCGTTGAGATAACCGATGAGGACGTTGACAAGGAGATACAGAGGGTCCTTGACAGAAACAGCCGTCTTGTTAAGGTAGAGGACAGAGAGGCTCAGCCGGGCGATACCGCAGTCATCGACTTCAAGGGTCTGCTTGACGGCGTTGCCTTTGAGGGCGGCACGGCGGAGAACTACAGCCTCGTGCTTGGCAGCGGCTCGTTCATTCCCGGCTTTGAGGAGCAGGTAGCAGGTCATAAGACAGGCGAGGAGTTCACCATAGACGTTACCTTCCCCGAGGATTATCAGGAGGAGACTCTCAAGGGCAAGGCAGTTCAGTTTGAGATAAAGCTCCATGAGATCAAGACAAAGGAGATCCCCGAGCTTGACGACGACTACGTAAAGGATATAAGCGAGTTCGATACCGTAGAAGCATACAAGAGCGACCTCAGGGAAAAGCTTGAGAAGGACCGTCAGGAAGAGGCGGAGTCCGACAAGGAGCGCCAGCTTGCAGATAAGCTCCGCGAGCTTATGAAGGCTGAGGTACCCGAGGCTATGTATAACAATCAGGTGGATAACCTTGTAGACGATTTTGCAATGCACTTCAGATCACATGGTATTGAGTTTGCAATGCACCTCAGATCACAGGGTATAGACCTGCGCACCTATATGCAGTATACCGGTCTTACCGAGGAGAAGCTCCGCGAGACCTATCACGACAGAGCCGTATCTCAGGTAGAGGTAAGGCTCGCGCTCAAGAAGATCGCCGCTCTTGAGGGCATAAAGGCTACCGACGAGGACGTTGAGAAGAAGTATGCAGAGCTTGCAGAAAACTACAGCGTAGAGGTAGACAGAGTAAAGGCAGTGTTCCCGGCTTCCGACATCGCGGCAGACCTCAACGTTGAGAAGGCTCTCGAGCTTGTAAAGGAAGCTGCCGTTGCAGCCGGGGAATAATACGATAACGCAATTTTACGGCGGCTCCTTATCGGTACGGAGCCGCCGTGAATAAAGACTAAGACCTGTGACAAATATATTTTCAGGTGAAACGGAGGTCATTTAATGGCAACGATACCTTACGTCATTGAACAGACGAACAGAGGCGAGCGCTCTTATGATATATATTCAAGACTGCTCAACGACAGGATAATAATGCTCACCGAGGAGGTAAACAACGTTACCGCCAGCCTCGTTGTGGCTCAGCTCCTCTATCTTGAGGGACTTGACGCAACGAAGGATATAGCTCTCTACATCAACAGCCCCGGCGGCTCGGTGACTGACGGCATGGCTATATTCGACACCATGAACTACATCAAGTGTGACGTATCCACTATATGCATGGGCATGGCTGCAAGCATGGGAGCCTTCCTTCTTGCGGCAGGCGCAAAGGGCAAGCGCTACGCTCTGCCCAACAGCGATATAATGATACACCAGCCCAGCGGCGGCGCAAAGGGTCAGGCTACCGATATTATGATCCACGCCGACCATATCGTTCAGATGAAGAAAAGGCTCAACACTATCCTTTCGGAGAATACGGGTCAGCCCTTTGAGGTCATAGCAAGGGATACCGAGCGCGATAACTTCATGACGGCTCAGCAGGCTCTCGAATACGGTCTTATAGATAAGGTACTCACACAGCGATAAGGAGTTGGAGTAGCACAAATGGCAGGCAAGGACGATTCAAAAAAGAATATTTACTGCTCCTTCTGCGGAAAATCACAGGATACCGTAGATAAAATGGTGCAGGGCGCAGGCGCTTATATCTGCGACGAATGCATAAGGCTCTGCAGCTCTCTGCTGAAGGGCGACGGAAGCGTTCCCGAGCGTAACGAAGATC
>CACWNZ010000106.1 GCA_902762335.1 uncultured Ruminococcus sp.
ATACCTGATTGGTGTTCATCTGATCGAGCGGGAGCGACATAGTGCCGCTGCCCGTAAGATTATAGGCGCTCTTTTTGCCGTTGAGAGTGACCTCTGCAGGCACGGTATTATTGCCCGCCTCGTAGGAGATCTGCACCATAAGGTCGCCCGTAAGCTCGGGGGTATCTATGCTGACCTTTACTTCAGGAGCAAAGGCAAGCTTAAGAGTATACATTTCCTTGAAGTATTCATCATCTACGGGCATGAGGCGCAGGGTTACGTCGCTGTTTGCAAGAAAGCTCGTTGCAGTTATTCCGCGCTCGATCTTGTCATATATAAGGAGCTCGCCGTCCTTATTGACAGCTGAAACGAGCATATAGTCGTAATAGTCATCTGCCTTGCTCCAATCGACCGAGATCTCCTGACCTGTAACGTCAACGTTTGCGGTTATCTTTGAAACGTCGCCCTGTGCGGTGTGACCCGTTACCGTAAAGGGCTGAGCCGACTCTGCATCGGCGTCTGCCTCAAGGTCGCTGCCGTAATCGGCAGTTACCTCAAGAACGAGCTTCCACTCGCCGTCGGGGAGCTTCCTTATATCGGCATCGTAGGAGAATTCCTTACCCGCCTGAGCGCTGCCGTCAGCAAGCTTTATCTTCTGCGGAGCGCCCGTTATGCCGGCGTCCGCAGTGGCATAAAGCTCCCATGAAATATCGGCATTCTCGTCAGCCTTGACGTTAGCCTTGAACTTTACCTTGTCGTTCTTTGGCGCTTCATTGGTGAACGAGGTAACGCTCACGCTGCCGTACCATTTCAGCACGTTGAAGTCTATATCCTTGCTTGCCTCGATAGTCCAGCTTCCCGCGGGGGCTTCCTTTATATATAGATAGGTCACGCCCGCTTTCTTTTCTACCTTTGCATAGTCCTGATCCTTGCTGTAGGTCTTGCCGGGCGCCTTTATCGTAAAGGTGGGCGCATCGCCTTCATACAGCAGTATCACCTCTATATCCTGTGCGCTGTCAAGCTTGAACTGCTGCTTCTTTACGGCGCTTGCGGTCATAGCAAATGACATGACAGCCATTGTGAGCACGATCATAAGAGCCGCCAGACCGCGCAGAGCTTTTTTTGTATATCCTGATATTACCTTATCCATTATGCTATCACCGCCTTCGGATCCCACTCAACTACAACGGGGTCGTTACCGTTAAGTCCTGCAATAAAGGCAAATACGTAGTTGCCGCTGTGCTTCTGATACATTCCTATGAATGCCTGACCGTTGGCTTCATCTCCTGCGGAGAATATCCACCATTTAAGCTCATACTTTATCTTGCCCGAGGCTGTAAGACCTACTACCCTGTCGGTAATAGCCGCCTCGCCGCCTGCGCCCACGTCTATGGTGCAGTTATCGCTCTCGAACTTGAAGCCCTGCTTATAAGAGCCGACCATGCCCATTACGTATTCGCCGTCATAGCCGATGAGCGTATTTGTATAGGGTACTTCAAGCCCCAGCTTTATGGACGCCTGTCCTATTTCGGCAAGCTCAAGCAGCTTCAGCTTTGTAGAAAGCCCTATATACTTATGTCCGAGACTGAGGGACAGCGTAGTATCCTCGAAGCTGAGGATAGATACGTCGCCTATGTATTTTTCTATGCTCGGCAGATACGCGGATACCTTCATCATGGATATCTTGCAGGCGCCCTCAAGGGTCATTCCCGCGAGTCCCTGATCCGCCACGTCGGTGATACCGAGTGAGAAATCGGAGAAGGTAACGGGTATGCCGCTTATCGTGGTGTTGATGTCGAAGTCTGCATAGATCTTTGCCGTGTCGAACTTGCCGCCCTTCCAGCCGAGCTCAAGTCCGAGGCCCTTGCCCAGCATAGCTATGTTTACGGCTATCTTTATGGAATAGTCGCCGTTCTGAGTGTCTAACTTGAGCGCGAAGTCGTTGAGGTTTGCGTAGATGTCCATATTGCCGAACTTTATCGGGCTGTAGTTGTCTTCATCGCTCGATGAAGCGGTTATCTCTATCTTGCAGTCCACTGCCTTTTCGGTGACTATGAGCGACTCCTCATGTCCGATATTGAACTCGAACAGCTTATCAAGGCTTGCCGCCTTTAAGAGCTTATCCTGAAGCGGGAACTTCGAAGTGAATTCGTTGAAGTTTATCTCAAGCCTGTCGGGGTAGATCTTTATGCCCGGAGCATTCAGCTCAAAGAGATTCTGCACTACAAAGCCTTCGCCAAGATATACGGAATCCGCGCGGAACTCGTCCGACGACGGGGACACGCCGCTGTTCCTGTAAAGGGTCAGATTATCGATAGAGGGAATGTTTATCATTGCGCCTGTTTCTGACATGATCTTTGCTAAGGCATTGAGTCCCTCTGTGTTCTTCTGATAGCAGACGTAGGCGCCCTTTGCGCTTAGCTGTATGCTTGAATCAGTGACAAGGTTTCCTCTGAGGGTAACTCCGCCCGAGAAGCCCAGCCAATTATTCATTCTGACAAAGCCCGAGAGCCTTATCTCGTTATCAAAGCGCATCACGTTGCTTGCTTCAAATACATACTCGCCGAATCTTATGACGTTCGACTTGTTTGAGGATACCACAAGTCCCGAGGTGAACACGCATCTTTTGCCGTTTACCGTGACTATCACGTCATACTCGCCGCAGGCGGTATCCGAGGGAACGGTCACCTTCCACGAGGTATCGCTCTCGTATTCGCACTTCAGCTCGTAGGACATTCCTGCGGAAATGCTCACCTTGAGCTCGGTGTCCTTTACAAGTCCCTGACCGAGAAGGTGGATAGTCTGATCTGACGACGACTTATAGATGAGTCTCGTGTCAAAGCCCGAAACGGTAAGATCGTTGAGCGGGATCTCGTAGTCCTCGCCGAGATCGTCCTCACCGAGGTCGCTCTCTGTGGGATCGGAGCCGTTTATGGTGTATCTCTGCGTGTCGGATACCTTTGCGTCGGACTTATATACTGCCATTGCCTTTCTGTTCACGAGCATGGTATCCATTGCGTTGTAGGTGACTCTGTATCTGTTTCTGCTTACACCGTAGAGATACTGATAGAACGAGAGCAGGGCGTTTGCATCGGATACGTAGGTATAGCTACCGCCGCCGGCATTGGAATATGCGCTGAGGACGTTGGAGTCTACGTCGCTGCCGAGACCCATGGAATAGATAACTATATCCTTCTCTCCGCAAGCCTTCTTTATCTCTGAGAGAGTGCTGTCGCTCGGCATACTGTCCTGACCGTCGGACATTACAATGAGCACGTTAAGACCCTCGCCTGCGTTTACTCTGTTTATGCCCTCATAAACGCCGTCTCTTATGTCCGTTCCGCCGTAGGCGCCCATTTTGCTTATAGTATCTCTGAGGGTATCTATATCCGAGCCGAGGGGAGCGCAGCACTTCTGTATTATGCTCGAATCAAACGAAACGATACCTACCCTTACGTCTGAGGAGAGGTTATTGACAAATACGTTAAGCGCGCTCTTGAGATTGCTTATCTTGTTATAGTCCGCCATACTGCCCGAATTGTCGCAGACGAGAATGATATTGAATTTCTCGTCCTCGATCTTTTCGACCTTATAGTCCTTTATATAGATACCGCAGTCGTAGATATCGATATTTGCCTTGAATTTTTCGGCAGTATCCGCAATGCTCTCGTCAACTGCGACAACGAGAGATACCTCGTCGAACTTTGACGCGTCGGCTGAGGCTATATTTATAGACGCGGTTATCTGATTGACCTGAGCGGTAACGTAGGTACCGAAAGCCTTTTTCTCCGAGGCTGAGTCGGTGCCTTCATATCTGCTCTCAGAATCGTATTCATAATCCACAAGACCGACCTTCGGCTCTGACGGAGCTTTTTCGTTTAGAGGAATAACGCCGTCTGACGTATCCGAGCTGTCGGACTGCTCGCTGCTCTCGGGGTAGAGCTCTTTAAGCAGGCTGTCGGCAAACTGTCTGTCCTCATAGCTGAGATCGGTACCGAAGCCCGAGGTCATCTCCTCTGCGCCCATATTTTCTATGAGCTGCTCAACATAGCCGTCTATACTTTTGAGGCTCTCGGTATTGTTCTTGTCCTCAAGTATCCTGTTGATAGCTGCCGCCGAGCTTGCGTAGACCTCGTCCTCGCTGTTGCCCGCCGTGAGAAGAGCCTTTCTGATATAAACGTCGTTTGCTGAGCCGCCGTTTTCGGTGTAGTCAAGCCTTGCAAGCTCAAGATAGAGCTTTGAGGCTTCCTTTTCCGCGCCGCCGTCGGCAAGCGCAAGGAGCTGCGATTTTACCCACTGCCTGAAGAGCTTGGGAGTGCTTACGTCAGCCTGCTCGAGTATTGCCTTTGCGCTTTCAACGATCTCTTCCTTTTCACCGTAGTCGTGTGATTCGTCCTGAGACACGATCCACGAATACATTCTGTTATTCTTTTCCTTTACCTTATTGTTTACATCGCTCTCGGCAAGAACGGAGCCCTTTATCTTGTTTGTCCTGCACAGTTCTGCAAGGATCAGCAGAGAATGAGAGTCGGTATAATAGCTGCTTCTGTCGACTATAGTTCGGTAGTCCTCGGCAATAGTGAGAGCCTTGAGGTAGCTCAGCTCCATAGTTGACGAAGCAAAAAGGTAGCCGTATTTTTCGGCGCAGGAGCGGTACTTTTCAGCCGCCTCCTTTGCCGCCTGCTTATAAACTCCCGATGAGTCCATAGCATCTACCTCGGAATACACCCTTGCGGCATCAATCACCTCATCGGGTATGCCAAGCTCCTTGATATCCTTAAGGATAAGCTCGGTGAGCTTTTCGTAGGTACCGCTGCCCTTCATGAGCAGAGTGACCTCGTTCCATTCGGGAGCAAAGCGGTCCTTATACTGAGAGCCGCTTTTCTCAAGGGCGGAATAAATTCCGTCCGCCTGATAGTAGTTTTTTCTGATAGCCTCTGTTCTTGCTCTTGCAAGCATATATTTGTCATTCATGGGGTATTCGGCGGAATACTCGTCAAGCACCTTTTCGGCGCCGACGGTCTCGCCGCGGGAGATAAGCGCGAGTGCCATATCAATGTAGCCCTTTTGTGACATTTCCTCATGTGAAAAGACCTGTTCGGGCCGTGATGATGGCAGTGCCGAGAAGGTGACGTTGACGACAAGTACGGCGACAAACGCCATTGGGACGAGCGCTATTGCCGAAGCTATCCAGGTCCTGCGATACTTTTTATTGAATATCGCAAGCATGACAGCCGCAACGAATGCCGCGCCGAAGAGTATCAGCACTACTGTTAATGCATTCATACTATACTTCCTTTCTTTATGTACTTGCCCTGTCCTGCCGTTTGATACCCGTGACACTTATTCGACGGACAAAGACGTATATATCAGATTATACCAAATCTGCCCTCTTATTTCAATATCAAACACAAAAAATCCCCCTGCACAGAAGTCTGCACAGGGGGAAATTATTGGTTTTCTAAAGCCGGAAATTACTCGTAGATCTTAGCAACGACGCCTGAACCTACTGTTCTGCCGCCCTCACGGATAGCGAAGCGGAGACCTTCTTCCATAGCGATAGGTGTGATGAGCTCAACGTTCATGTCAACGTTATCACCGGGCATGCACATCTCTGTGCCCTCGGGAAGGTTGATAACACCTGTAACGTCTGTTGTTCTGAAATAGAACTGAGGACGATAGTTGTTGAAGAAGGGAGTATGACGACCGCCCTCGGCCGTGGTCAGTACGTATACGTGACCCTGGAACTTGGTGTGGGGATGAACTGAGCCGGGCTTTGCGATAACCTGTCCGCGCTCGATCTCGTTCTTCTGAACACCACGGAGAAGTACGCCTACGTTGTCGCCTGCCTCAGCATAGTCCAGAGTCTTTCTGAACATCTCAAGACCTGTAACAACAACAGTTCTCT
>CACWNZ010000107.1 GCA_902762335.1 uncultured Ruminococcus sp.
ACTTACGCCTATACCGATAAGAGCCGTGCGCAGCTTGTTCCGTCGGGATACGTAAATGAATGCCGTTACTATAGGCATAAGGTGGAACAGCTCAAAAATAATGCTCCATTTTTCGCCGCTGCACAGAAGCACTATAGTCGCTATTGCCGTAAGACCGATCCAGCTTCCCAAAAGGATCGCAGGTAGTTTGGGCAATGCGCTGAGGGAGGGGAGAGCTGTTGAACTGCCCGTATCCGTAACGTTATTATGCGCAGGAGCCGTGTCTTTTTCATATCCGCTGTTGTAGCCGTTATAATAGCCGTCCTGTGACGAGCCGTAAGGGGGATAGCTTTTCTGTGAACTGCCGCTATATGATGAATAGCCGTTCTGTGACGAGCCTTCGTAAGGCGGGTATTCCTCTGCGGTGTTATATCCGCGTGCAGATCCGAAGTCGTTTGCGCGATAGCCGTTGTCAGCGCTGTCATTCCCGCCCGGGAAAGCACCGATAGGGCTGCCGTTCTGCGGTCTGCTGCCTATGGGACTGTCATTCCCGCCCGGGAAAGCGCCGATAGGGCTGTTGTTCCGAGGTCTGCTGCCTATAGGGCTGTCGTTGCTGCCCGGAAAGGCTCCTATAGGACTGCTGTCTGATCGTTCTGTTCCGTTTTGTCCGTTCATATTTTTCACCCGTATCACTATATTGTTGTTCCGAAAAATGCTTTACCTGTTTATTATATAATTTGTTATCTAACAGTACAATTATCGAAAACACGATATTACGGTCAAAAAAATAGGCAATTTGCAACAAATTATGATCTTCCTTCTGCTGCTGACGGAACGAAACACTATCCGCCAACAAAATTAACATAAAATATTGCCTTTTGCAGAATAATTTGTTATAATATCCATAAGTATTATTTTGGCGGATCATATCGTTATTTCTGCTATGAAAGGCTGATAGAATTGAGCGATAAGAAAAAAGACGAACAAAAAACCAAGAAAGAAAGCCCTGCCGCTCAGGGCGAAAAAGCGGGCAGACAGCAGAAGAGTGCCAAGGGCGAAAAGCAGTCCAAGGCGGCAAGGGCGGATAAGCAGCCCAAGACCGTAAAGGGCAGAAAAAAGAGCGGGGATAAGAACAAAGCAGTGCTCACCCCGGTGAAGCTTTATTCTCCTGAGGATTTTCCCTTTCACAACAGAGAACTGAGCTGGATGGACTTCAACAGCCGTGTGCTTGAGGAGGCGTTTGAAAAGGATAACCCCGTGCTCGAGCGGGTGAAGTTCCTTGCGATAACGGCGTCTAACCTTGACGAGTTCTTTATGGTGCGCGTGGCGGGCGTTATGGACAGAATGCACTCAAAGCCGAACGTCCCCGATGAATCGGGAATGACCCCCGTACAGCAGTTCGACAAGCTTACCGAGAAGATACACGAATTCTCAAAAAAGCAGTATTCCTGTCTGCACCGTTCGATAATCCCCGCGCTTAAGAAAAACAGACTGCGCTTTCTGAAGATAAAGGAACTGACAAAAGCGCAGAAGCAGAAGGTTGACGAATACTTTGACAAATTTATCTTTCCCGTGCTCACTCCGCTTGCGGTAGATACCTCAAGACCCTTCCCGCTGCTTGCCAACAAGAGCCTCAATATAGCGGTGAGGCTTCTCAAGGACGGCGAGGATATATTTGCGGTAGTACAGGTGCCGTCGATAATCCCGAGATATTTTGAGGTAAAGGCGGAGCAGGGAAGAGCCTTTGTGATGCTTGAGGATATAATAATAAGCAGGCTCTCGGAGCTTTTTGAGCCGTTCAGGATACAGGCAAGCTGTGTTTTCAGGATAACGAGGGATTCCGACCTCGATATAGACGAGGACGCGGACGACCTTCTTGTTGAGATAGAGCATTCGCTCAAGAAGCGTCAGCGCGGAGATCCCGTAAGGCTCGAGATGATACAGAAGAGCGATGGGGAGCTGAGAAAATTCCTCGTCAATATGCTTGACGTCGAGGAAAAGGAGATATACGAGGTAACGGGTCCCCTCGACCTTACGTTCTTCTCAAAATTCGGCGGACTCGACGGGCTTGACGACCTGCGCTTCAGTCCTATATCACCCGTAAACCCGCCTGCGGATTTCTTCGGGTACGATGATATTTTTGAGGCGATAAGGCAAAAGGACAGAATGGTGCATCACCCGTACGAAAGCTTTGAGTGCGTGATAAAATTCATAAATCAGGCGGCAAACGATAAGGACGTTCTCGCAATAAAGCAGACCCTCTACCGTGTCAGCGGAAATTCGCCCGTTATAGCCGCGCTTATCAAAGCGGCCGAAAACGGCAAGCAGGTGACCGTGCTCGTAGAGCTCAAGGCGCGATTTGATGAAGAAAACAACATAGGCTGGGCAAAGAAGCTTGAAAAGGCGGGCTGTCACGTCATATACGGTCTTGCGGGACTCAAGACCCACTGTAAGATACTTCTTGTAGTAAGAAGGGAGCAGGACGGCATAAGACGGTACCTGCACATGGGTACGGGCAATTACAACGACATAACCGCCCGCTTCTATACGGATATAGGAATGTTCACCTGCGATGAGAAATTCGGCGAGGATGCGTCGTCGCTGTTCAACGTCATAACGGGATATTCCACGCCGCCCGTTTACAACAAGATGAAGGTAGCCCCGAGGGGACTTAGAAAATTCTTTGTCGAGATGATCGAGAACGAGACGGAAAACGCAAGGGCGGGTCTGCCCTCGGGGATAACATCCAAGATAAACGACCCCGCCGCCCCCGAGATAACAAGACTGCTCTATAAGGCGTCTCAGGCGGGCGTTAAGATAACCCTCATCGTCAGGGGAATGTGCTGTCTCGTGCCGGGAATAAAGGGCATAAGCGAGAATATACAGGTGAGGAGCATAGTGGGTCAGCTCCTTGAGCACAGCAGGATATTCATTTTCGAGAACGGCGGAATAAAGAAGATCTACATAGGCTCTGCCGATTGGATGCAGAGAAACCTCGACAAGCGCGTAGAGCTCGTTTTTCCGATAGAGGATCCCGAGCTGATAGAGCGTTCCTTCGGCATAGTAAACAGAATGCTCAAGGACGTTCTGAACACCAGGATACAGCGCGCCGATACGACCTACGAGCTTCTTGACAGAAGGGGCAAAAAGGTGCATAACTGTCAGCGCGAGTTCTCCGACGAAGCGAAAAAGGCTCTTGCGGCAAAGAAAAACACCGTAAGAGAGGAGAGACAGTTCATTCCTCTCACGGGCGAAAGCTTCAGACCCGGAGACGATGACAATATTTTATAGATATCATTGTGTTTTCACACCGTTTGGTGTAAAATGGTATTGACTTCAGGCAGCAAAAATATAATATATATCAGGTAAAGGAGTGTTTTTAATGAAAAGAGTAGGCATACTTACAAGCGGCGGTGACTGTCAGGGACTGAACTCTGCGATAAGGGGCATTGCAAAGGGTCTGTACGAGCATTACGGCAAGAAGGTCGAGATCTACGGCATCATCGACGGCTATAAGGGACTTATCCACGGCGAATACCGTCTTATGAAGCCCGAGGATTTCTCCGGAATACTCACAAGGGGCGGCACAATACTCGGCACCTCAAGACAGCCCTTCAAGCTCATGCGCGTTATAGACGAGGAGACCAGCATAGATAAGGTAGCTGAGATGAAAAAGCACTATGCCGAGATGAAGCTTGACTGTCTTGCCATACTCGGCGGCAACGGCACACATAAGACCGCAAATATGCTCTCGGAGGAGGGACTTAACGTAGTTACCCTTCCCAAGACGATAGATAACGATATATGGGGTACGGACGTTACCTTCGGATTCCAGAGCGCGGTAGATATCGCCACTCACGTAATAGACTGCATCCATACAACCGCCACGTCGCACGGACGAGTGTTCATAGTTGAATGCATGGGTCATAAGGCGGGCTGGCTCACACTTCACGCGGGCATAGCGGGCGGCGCCGACGTTATCCTTATACCTGAGATACCCTACGATATAAACAAGGTCATTGACTGCATAAGGGCGCGCACCAAGAGCGGAAAGACCTTCTCTATACTTGCGGTCGCCGAGGGCGCTATAACCAAGGAGATTGCCGAAATGCCCAAGAAGCAGAAAAAGGAGGCTATGGCTAATCTGATGTATCCGTCCATATCCTACAAGATAGCCCACGAGATAGAGCAGGCTACGGGTCAGGAGACGAGAGTTACCGTTCCGGGTCATTTCCAGAGAGGCGGCAGCCCCAACGCCTACGACCGCTTTATAACCACGCAGTTCGGTGCTGCGGCGGCTAAGCTCATAATAAAGGAAAAGTACGGCTTTATGACGGGCATGGTAAACGGCAAGGTCGTTCCCGTACCGCTCGGCGAGGTCGCGGGCAAGCTAAAGGAGGTCCCCGTAAACTGCAAGGAGATAAAGGCTGCAAAGGATATAGGCATCTGCTTCGGCGACTGATAACAGCTCATTTTTTGGAGGAATAGAATATGGCACAGAATCTTAACAAGCCTGTTCAGCCGCAGGCGGACCCGTCTGCTGTGGGAATAGGTGAGAACAACCTTATCATGAAGGAGCGCAAAAGGTGGCTGTTCTTCGGCATACCCTGGACCTTTACCAAGTACAGTATATGGACGAAGAAGCTCGTTATAGAGCAGGGACTTTTCAAGAGCGTTGAGAACGAGATACTTCTCTACAGGATAGTCGACCTGACCTATTCGAGAACGCTTTTTCAGAAGATCTTCAAGCTCGGCACGCTGGTGGTAAATGCGTCCGACAAGACCACCCCCGTTCTCGTTATAAAGAACATCAAGCACTCAAGGGAATTCAAGGAGAAGCTCTCCGAAATGGTCGAAAAGGATCGTATCAGAATGAAGATGCGCCAGAGCGAGTTCGTCGATCTCGGTATGCCCGACTTCGGCGACCACGACGATGACGGAGGAATATTCTGACAGACACAATAAACGAACACCGCCGCAGAACGTCATGCTCTGCGGCGGTTTTACTTACTTATACTACCTTGATATTGCAGTAGGCTGTTTTGCCGTTATAGGTCTTTACAAGAACGTAGGTGCTTCCCTTTTTGAGAGCCTTTACAAGCCCGTTGGTGTCTGCCTTTATTATCTTATCGTTGCCCGGGGTGAAGGTCAGACTTCCCGAAGCCGTATCGCTCGGAAGGATCGCCCTGAGCATCGTGCTCTCGCCCTCCTTGAGCGTTATCGAGGTCTTTTTGAGTATGAGCTTAGCGGGGGCGGCCTTGACGTAGACGGTGCATTTTGCTGTCTTGCCGTTCTGTGTCTTTGCGGTTATTACCGCCTTGCCCGTTTTGTTCGCGGTGAGCTTGCCCGTATTCTTATCGACGGATACGGTCTTGGGGTCGCTTGAACTGAAGGCGATATTATACGCCGCCGCGCCCGAGTTTACAAGGCAGTCAAGCTTTTTCGTCTCTCCCGCGCCGAGCGTGAGAACACCCTTTTCAAAGCTGAGGGTCTTGGGGGATCTCTTTACGGTGATTTTGCAGCTCGTTTTCTCACCGTTTGCAAGGGTCGCGGTAATAACGGACGAGCCCGTCTTGTTTGCCTTGATATTTCCCTTGTCGTCAACGTTTACAACGGTCTTGTCCGAGGAGCTCCATTTTATCCCGCTGCCCGCCGAGGAGAGCAGAGCCTTCAGAGCGGCGGTTTCTCCTGCGCCGAGTGAGAGAGCGGTCCTGTTGAATTTGACGTAGTCTTCACAGCTCCTATGCTAATTGACGACTACGACCTTATCTCAATGCCTATCAACTACATCTCTTATCAGGTACGCTCTACCGACGGCAAGAAGCACGAGGT
>CACWNZ010000108.1:0-2723 GCA_902762335.1 uncultured Ruminococcus sp.
TGCAGCTTTCTCTCGGGCATGAAGCTGTCCTTCTTCAATAACTTACTATAATGCCCGAAGGGCGACCACAATTATTCACTATTCGTTATTCATTATTCACTCAACTTTCCCACATCAAAAAGCAGCTGAAAACAAGAAAAGATGAGGGATTTTGTCAATAAAAATATCCAAAAGCAGATTTATCTGACGCATAGAGAGCAATCCATCAGAGAAAGCCTTAAAAAATACAGAGTCCAGTAGAATAACGAGTGCTTCAGAGTATGAAATATCTTTTAGTTCTTCGGAAATAAAGAAGAATAGTTCGCCGCAAGCACGATCATCAACAGATATCCTGTTTTCGTATGCAAGCATAATATACCGCAGAAAAACAATGGAAGAGTGAGCATTCACAGCTTCAAAGCGGCGTCCTTCAAGCTCGGTATCGAGCTTGAGATAATGCTTACAGGTTTTGAAAAGCACTTCGATATTCCAGCGCTTAGAGTAAATACGTATCATTTCTTCATCAGAAATCTCGGTATTTGTTGAAAGTAAAGCAACCCAGTCGTTGGATTTTTTTGAACGAAGAAATAAAACCTTGACCTGTTTTTCTTTTCCTTCATTGTTATGGATCCTGACAATTACAGAAGAAATGATCTCACCGCTGCGGTTATGCGGAACATGATTATATAATTCTTTCAGATTATACTGTTTACCATTGTAGGTATAGTAGATCCGATACATTCTTTTCAGCATGCAAATCGTATTCAAGCCTTTATCCAAAAGACCGATTATTACAGAAGGAAAGGCAAACCAACTGTCGAAAAGAATATATTTTACACCTAATCTTTTTGTATCGATCTGACTGATCAATTCATTCATAGCCTCGACCGGATTGATTTGAGCTGATTTTCTTAGTTTGTAAGCTCGTGTGCGTTTATCAAGAGAATCAGGCAGTGCGTTGATGACCATTTTTTCATTGGTCGAGGACAACAGCCGGTAACAGAGAGGAATAGTTGTATTGCCGTCGCTCCAAGCTGCGGTCAGCAGCTTAAATCCTTTTATATATTTGCTGCTGTTATGATCGTAAACCCTGGATAGCATATCTACCTTTTTGCTTCGGCTGCGGGAATATAAGGTGTCGTCAATTATCAAAACATTTTCCCGGTATTCGGAAGTAAGGGGAATTAAAAATGCAATAACATTCAATGCCACCAGATACAACAGTTTACACCAATCATAGATCGATGAATTCAAAAAGCGGTAAACAGTGTTCTTACTTCTCCCTTTATTCGGAAAATACTTTGTATCAAAGTAGATGTTTTTATTCATAAAAACCAGGCCAAAAACATATTTCAGCAGCTCGATTGGGTTTGTTCCTTTTTGCTTATGAAAATTCGATCGCTTTATCGCATTTGACACATTAAAGGTTTTGAAAAAATTTGATATTCTGTTATTTTTCTGTTGCTCTTCGTATATCTTTTCTGTTATAATAGTATCCACGGACAAACACTCCTATCCCCATGTTATATGGTTTTGTGGTTATTACTATTATAACATTTTTGGGAGTGTCTGTCTGTATTTTTTTGAAATTTATTCAGTTTTTATCGGCTTTTCAGGATGTTTTTTATGTGGGAAAGTTGAGTTATTCGTTATTCATTATTCATTTTTTCTGCTGCTCGCCGAGGTATTGAAAATTAACCTAATTAGTGATAGAATATAGGATAAAGAAAGTAAATATAAAGGGGTGCTGAGAGTGGCAAAGGACACCAAAACGAACGCAATGCGAAAGCTTGACAGCATGAAGATAAGCTATAAGGAGCACTACTATACAGATACCGACGCAGTAAACGGCATGGATATCGCCCGCGTGCTGAACGAGGACCCCGCAAGGGTGTTCAAGACTCTCGTGACCGAGGGCAGGTCGGGAGCGCATTACGTTTTTCTGATACCCGTTGACCGTGAGCTCGATCTTAAGAAGGCGGCGGCTATAGCCGGAGAAAAATCCATAGCAATGCTGAGATCAAAGGAGCTTCTGCCGCTGACGGGCTATATTCACGGCGGCTGCTCGCCGATAGGCATGAAAAAGCTTTTCCCTACGGTGATACACGTTTCGGCGCTCGATTTCGACACGATATATTTCAGCGGGGGCAGGATAGGCTTTCAGATAGAAATGACTCTTACGGATCTGAAGTCGGTGATACCCTTTTCCCTCGGCGATCTTGTAACAGACTGAAAAATTCTATCAGAGGTGAGTTAATGGATACGACATATTCCGCAATGGCATATCAGGTGCTTAATACCGTAAACGCTGCGGTGCTCGGCAAGCGCACCGAAACACTTGAGATACTTACGGCGTTTCTTGCAAACGGTCACGTTCTGCTTGAAGATATTCCCGGCGTGGGCAAGACCACGCTTGCCATAGCCTTCTCAAAGGCTATGGGGCTTGAATGCAAAAGAGTGCAGTTCACGCCCGACGTAATGCCCTCGGATCTCACGGGCTTTTCGGTGTACCGCCGCGAGCAGGAGAAATTCGTTTATCAGGAGGGCAGCGTTTTCTGCAATATACTTCTTGCGGACGAGATAAACCGTACCTCTCCCAAAACACAGTCGGCGCTGCTTGAGGTAATGGAGGAAAGAAAGGTATCGGTAGACGGCGTGACCCGTGAGGTGCCGCCGCCCTTCCTCGTAATAGCCACACAGAATCCCTCGGGCGCGGCAGGAACTCAGCTTCTGCCCGAGGCACA
>CACWNZ010000108.1:2744-8553 GCA_902762335.1 uncultured Ruminococcus sp.
CTGTCGCTGGGCTATCCCGACTATCAGAGCGAGCTTGAGATAGCAAAAACGGCAGGCGCAGGCACGAGGACGGACGATATAAAGCCCGTAATAGCCAAAGAGGACTTTCTTGCAATGCAGGCGCAGATACACCGGATCTATATAAAGGACGTCGTGTACGATTATATTTTAAGACTCGTTACCGCTACGAGAGATCACCCGATGATAGATAAGGGCGCAAGTCCCCGCGCCACAATAGCCCTTGTAAAGACCGCAAAGGCATACGCATGGCTTCAGGGCAGGCATTACGTCATTCCCTCTGACGTCGCGGCGCAGCTCCCCTACGTACTGCTTCACAGAATAACACTCAGCATGGGCGCAAGAATGAACGGCAGCACCAAAAACGAGATAGTTGCCGACCTTATAAAAAAAGTACCCGTGCCTTATCTCGGAGCTTCAAAATGAAGGGCATAACCACTTTACTTATAATACTTATACTATGGTATATAGCAGGCATATTCAGACAGACCTATATAATGACGCTTGCGGTCTGTATAGGCCTGCTTATAGTCGTGCTCATCGTGCTGAGCATCTATCAGAAAAGAAAGCTCTCGGTCACCTTTAAGACAGATAAAACGGTCACCTTCAAGAATGCGGAAAGGGCTGTTACTATCCGCAGTCTCAACCGCAGCCGTCTGCCCGTAAACCGCTACAGGCTGACCCTCGCCATGAAATACACCACCGACAAGCGCCCCGTCAGAAAAAAACTGTTCGGCTGTTCGGCAGGAAAAAGCGCCGACGGAAATGAGCTTTCGGATTTCTATATAAAGGCTCCCTACTGCGGCGTGATAGATATTGAGCTTATAAGGCTGCGGGTGTATGATCCGTTTTCGGTATTCTACTCGAACAAAAAGCTGCGCGAGAGCGGCAAGCTGCTCGTTTTTCCCGCAGAGACGAAAATAAACGTGGTAACTCAGCCCTACGGCAGCTTTGAGGATCTGCCGCTTACGGATACGCCGTCACTCAAGCTCGGCGATGACCACAGCGAGATACGGCAGATAAGAGAATACCGCCCGGGCGATCTGACAAGATATATCCACCGAAACTACAGCGCCCGCACGGATAATATCTGGGTAAAGGAGTTCTGCAAGGAAAACGACAGGATAATAGACCTGTATCTTGACGCATCTACCCCCGAGGCATCGGAGACAGAGGGACTTGACGCCTTTTATGAGCTTGTCTGGTCGGTGATAGCATCTCTGCTCGATAAGGACGTGGTATTCAGTCTGCATTGGTACGACAACGAGAGAAAGCAGCTCGTTTCGTACGATGTAAAGACCCGCGATGACCTGCGTGATGCAATGGGCAGACTGTATCTTACCGACAAAATCTGTCATACGCAGTTCTCGTCGTTTCTGCCTCAGGACAGACGAGGCACCATGCTGATAAACTCACGGCTCGAATGGTTTTTCTCCGACAGGGCCGTTTACCGCTTCAGCAGACAGAATATAAAAACGGAGCTTGCCTCCCTTACCTTCAGGCTGTAAAGGCAGGTGGTAACTATAAAAAAGATCAAGGTATCCGCGCTGCGCACCATAGATGACCCAAAGGAGCGCAAAAAAGAAAAGCAGGAGCTTAAAAAAATATCAGGCTCTCCCGTGCTCATCATTCTGTATATTCTCGGCATGACAGGCATTGCCTTTACGGTGCTCGATCTTCTTGATATGTCGATAACGGGCTTCCACCTTATCATAATGGGTGTAATGGCTCTTATAGTAACGGGCTTCTGGTACCTTTTCACACGGCACAGCAGAGCGTTCATTATAGTTACGGCTCTGCTCACGGGCGCCTCCGCCCTGCTGCTGATACCTCAGGTATACAGGCTCACGGTGAGGATCAGAATGATGATGAAATACAACGTATCTCTTGATAATCTTGAGATAGACACCGTATTTATAATCATTCTGGTGCTGCTGGCGATATTCTTTTTGTTCTCTCTTGAGTTTGTAATAAGAAATCACTCTATAATGCTCGTATCGGGACTTGCGCTGCTTATCCTCGTGCCGATATTCGGGCACAGCATGGAGCTGCTGAATATGATAATGCTCATTATATTCGAGGCGGGCTTTATAGTAGTGAACATGGCGGAAAAGCGCAGCGGGCGTTATGTAATGCGCAGTCCCTCACGGGCAAAAATAAACACCCTCAGCGCGGTGGTGGCGGTAGCTATCGTTCTCGTGTCTCTCGTACCCGCCTTCGCGTTAGAGCGCGCAGGTGAAAAGTCGCTGTTTAATTGGGCATACGAGACTGACAGCTATATAAAGGACACGATAACCCGACTTACCGAGAGTTCCTTCGGCAGCGGCTTCAACGACGGCAGCGTGAGCCGCGGCAACCTGTTTCAATCGAGTGCGGAGCAGTTCCGTATCACGGTGAGCGAGATACCCGAGGATACGCTTTATCTTAAGGGATTTACGGGCCGTGACTACGAAAACAGCAATTGGTCGCCCGCCTTCTACGTTGCGGAGGGCAGCAGCGGCACGATAAACTTCTGGGAGGCGGCCGCCGCCGATATAATATATGACGTATATTCCACCTATCCCTCGGATATACCCTATTCCTTCTATTATCTCGGCATGGGCGCGACCGACCCCATAAGCGAAATGTACTTTATGCTTGCAAAGGACACCGTTCTCAACGACGACTACTTTATCACCACCACGGATGGCGGGATCACCTATCTTCAGGTAAATCCCTCGCAGGAGGAAACGGGCTATTTCAGCAACAAAAACGAGCATAGGATAATTATAGAAAACATAAACCCGGGCATAGCCGACCACAGATTTGTTCCCTACGGCGCAAAGTACAGCTTTTCGAGGATAAGGAACGTATATAAGAACGCCTCGGGCAGCTACAGCAATTCCTATCTTACGCCTGCCGACCTCAACGCTTCGGAGAATCTCGGCAAGCTTGGCGTGTTCAAGGCCCTGCTGTCAAGCTACAAAAACATTATACAGACCGAATACACCCGCTATCCCGGGGATCAGCAGAGGCTGATAGCGCATTGCAGGGCGACCCCGCTCACGAGACTTGAGGATATAACGACGTATATCCTCGTCACCCTTCAGAACAAGGCGACCTATACGACCACCCCGGGCAACACGCCCTACAACAAGGACGTTGTAGACTATTTTCTCTTTGACAACGGACAGGGCTACTGTGTTCATTTTGCATCGGCGGCGGTAATGATGTACAGAATGTACGGCATACCGGCGCGCTACGCAACAGGCTTTGTTGCCCGCCCCGAGGGCTTCAGCGCAAACGAGGGCTCTGCGACCTATTCAAGCACTCTCACGGGAAAGCACGCCCACGCATGGGTAGAGATCTTTCTTGACGACTACGGCTGGGTACCCGTAGAGGTAACGCCGACGCTTCAGGGTACCATGCACTGCGAATATCCGGGCTATGACGAGAGCACCATGAGAGCATCCATGGTGCGCAACGGCTGGAGCTTCAGGGTGCAGACCTCCTCCGAGGACGGCGGAACGGGTCTGTTCGGCATGGGCAGGGCGGCATCAAGGGGCTTTGCCGCAGCATCCTTCATATTAATCTTTGCCGCGCTTTTCTGCGCGGTGATAGCTCTTTTCATAAGGCGGAGCATTATACTTTCAAAGCTCGCCACCATGAACTGCCGCAGGCTGTTTGACAGGATAATAAAGCTGATACACCGTGCGGGGCTTCTTAAGGACTGCAACGGCTCCGAAACGGATTTTGCTCAGAGGCTCAGCGAGAGCTTAGACTGCATTGACATTTCAACCTCTGCGCGGCTGATAAGGATAATGCTTGAGGTCAACTATTCCGACAAAAAGGTGAGCAGGAGTGACCGCGATTTCATAGAGGACGTTTACAGAATGATCTCCGCCGAGCTTTACGCAAGGGCATCTGTCATCAAAAAGCCGATATATATGTTTATCTTCGCAATTCCGACGAAGGCTGCGCCTGTTCCAAAGCAGGGGATCTGAGCTTGGTATAATTAAACAGGGACACGATGAGTTTGCTGTTCACTTCGTCAATTGATTTACCGTATTCGACTCAGCTTTAATACCTATGTCCAAATAATTGTATTCTAATTGTCGTTATTACTTTTTCGTTTATATACTTTTTGATATATTTATGATATAGTTGATAAAGCAAAATCATTATTATCTTCGGAATAAGGTGTTACTCATGGACAAACTGACACCCGAACAAAGAAAAAAGAATATGCGCGCCGTAAAAAACAAAGACAGTGCAATCGAACTTATGTTGCGTAAAGAGCTTTGGTCAAGAGGTCTGCGTTACAGAAAGAATTGTTTGAGAATCATCGGAAAGCCTGATATCGCATTTATTCGTAAGAGGGTTGCCGTTTTCTGTGACAGCGAATTCTGGCACGGATTTGATTGGAGCCGTAAAAAGGAAGAAATTAAATCTAACAGAGATTTTTGGATACCGAAAATCGAAAGAAATATACAAAGGGATATTGAAGTTACACAGGCACTGACAAGTGACGGATGGATCGTATTACGATTTTGGGGTAATCAAATAAAAAAACAATTATCCGATTGTGCAGATCAAATTGAAAAGGCGGTTAATTCAAGATGAGCAAATACAAATCCATTGATCTGTTTGCAGGAATAGGCGGCATTCGTTTAGGGTTTGACAGGGCATTCGGTAAGGATATAGAAACCGTGTTCGTCAGTGAGTGGGACTTATACGCGCAAAAGACTTATCGTGCAAACTTCAGCGATGATTTTGACATCGCCGGAGATATTACGGCTATCAAAGAAGAGGATATCCCCGATTTTGATATCTGCCTTGCGGGATTTCCGTGTCAGGCTTTCAGTATGGCGGGAAAGCGTAAAGGCTTTGATGATAATTATAAAGGACTTTGCAGAGGTACTTTGTTTTTGGATGTTGCTCGTATCTGTGAATACCATAAGCCGAAGGTTATTTTCTGCGAAAACGTTAAGGGATTGGTTATTCACGACAAAGGAAGAACATTACAGATCATTAAAAAAACCTTTTCCGATATAGGCTACACCGTATTTACCAATAACGATACAACTCTGAACAGCAAAGATTTTGGTGTACCGCAAAACAGAGAAAGAATATACATCGTTGCTTTTCGTAATGATATCGCTCCCGATACTTTTGAATTTCCTCACGGAACAGACAGCACGAAAACTATTCGTGATATTATGGAAGAAAAGCCTGTTCCCGCAAAATACTATTTAAGTGATGTTTACTTGGAAACGCTAAAAAAGCATCGTGCAAGACACGAAGCTCTGGGTCACGGCTTCGGATATGAAATTCGTGACTTGGACGGTATTGCGGCTTCTATCGTTTGCGGCGGTATGGGGAGAGAAAGAAATCTTATCATTGATAATCGGCAAACCGATCTTACACCTACCACACATATTAAAGGCAAGGTAAATACCGAAGGAATCAGGAAGATGACACCGAGAGAATGGGCAAGATTACAAGGTTTTCCGGATGATTTTGTTCTTCCTCTCGCTGATGTTCATCTGTATAAACAATTCGGTAACAGTGTAACGGTAAACGTTATAGAAGCGATTGCAAAAAAAATAAAAGAGGTGTTGTAAATGGCTAAGAACAAAGGCAAAAATAAAGGAGAATGGTCTGAATTATATATTTTTTTCAAACTTATTTCAGACGGTAAAGTTTATGTAGCTGATAAAGATATGAATAAACTCAAAGATGTGTTTTTGAATATTATCAGCATAATAAGAGAGGAAAGGGTAGGTTTTGAATACCGATATTTTCCGGGTGA
>CACWNZ010000109.1 GCA_902762335.1 uncultured Ruminococcus sp.
TGAGCAGGACACGCACCGTATAATTGTTATAGGCGTGGCGGCTGTAGTTCCGCATAACGCATTGGCAGACAGCATCATGGACGAGATATCCGTATTTACCGAGAATAATACCGAAGCGGAGATCCTTGATGAAATGCGGGAGATAAGATAAAGCCCCGTTACAAATAAAGGAGCGCTGAGCTATGCACTACGTTAAGGCAAAGGGGATACTATCGCAGCATAACGGAATGAATATTTACAGGGGCTGCACACACGGCTGTATATACTGCGACTCAAGAAGCGCCTGCTACCGGATGTCTCATGACTTCGAGGATATCGAGGTAAAGGAAAATGCGCTTGAGCTGTTGGAGACTGCCCTGCGCAGCAAAAGAAAGCCCTGCATGATAGGCACGGGCTCAATGAGCGATCCGTACCTTCCTCTTGAGGAAAAGCTTGAATATACCCGCAGGGCGCTTCTGCTCATAGAAAAATACGGCTTCGGCGCTGCTCTTCAGACAAAATCAGCCCTCGTTCTGAGAGATCTTGACTTGCTGCGCCGCATAAACGAAAGTACCAAGGCGGTCGTTCAGATAACTCTGACTACTGCAGATGAGTCCCTGTGCAGGATACTCGAGCCGTACGCAAGCACGACGGGCGAAAGAGTGCAGGCGCTCAGGATACTCCGTGATAACGGGATCCCTACGATAGTATGGCTCAGTCCGATACTGCCCTTTATCAACGATACCGGGGAAAATATAACCGCCATTATCGAAGGCTGCGCCGATGCAGGGGTAAAGGGGATCATCTGCTTCGGCATGGGACTGACTCTCCGAGAGGGGAACAGGGAATACTTCTATAAGAAGCTTGACGAGCATTTTGACGGGCTCAAACAGCAGTATATTGCGCGCTACGGCAACAGCTATGAGGTCAGCAGTCCGCGCAATGCCGCACTTATGGAGCTGTTCCGCGGGCTGTGCCGTAAGTATAATATACTTCACAATAATGATGAGATATTTGCATATCTTAACAGATTTGAAAGTAAGGACGAATACAGTCAGCTCAGCTTTCAGGGCTTCTGAGAGCCGGATACGGAAGCGACTGAAGGAAGGGAGAAAAATATGGACTGTACCTTTATTACGGAGTCGGGTAAATTCAATTATCGTGTCGGTCTGCTGATCCTTAACGGCGGCAGGGTGCTCATGGCGCGGAATCCCAAAGAAAAGCGGGAGTATTATTATTCCGTCGGCGGAAGGGTGAGATTCGGAGAAACGCTTGAGCAGGCGGCGCTTCGTGAGCTTAAGGAGGAAACGGGTATCGACTGTGAGCTTGACCGCTTCGTTTGCTTTCACGAGAACTTCTTTACCGATGAACGCGGAGTGCCGTTTCATGAGATCTCATGTTTTTTCACGGTAAAGCCGAACGATGAGCTGATGAATATTGCCGACGGTCACCTGACGGACGGCGGACCCGAGGGAGAATATCTTTCGTGGATAGATCTGCTGACCTGCAGCGCCCCGGTCTACCCCGATTTCCTTAAAACGACGGATCTTTTATCCGGCGGTGGCTTCGGGCATTTCGTATCGCTGTGACGGTCGTTTCGTGATAAGCGGGTTTCCGTTTATTCAAAGGAGCTGCTTGAATACCCTTGTTCAAGCAGCGGAATAAAAAGATAACGCGCAGCAAACAGCCTTCTGATCACGGCTGTTTGCTGCGCGTTTTTGCGAGGAGAATATGACCGTTCGGATAAATTATGCGGCTGCGAACACGGCGAACGGTACGGATAGCTCCTTTACTTAACGGTCACTTTTTTATAGATCTTGGATATTTTACCGCTGCTGTCCTTTACCTTGATGCATACGTCGCTTAACCCCCTCTTAAACCGAAATAATAATTTCTTTAAGATTATTTTAAGAAAACGTGCTATAATATATAGAAAAGAACAAGGAGGGGCAGTATGAGGATACTGTTAGTTGAAGATGAACGATCGCTGTCAAATGCAATATGCGCCATACTCGGGCAGAACGGATACGTTACCGAGCCTGTCTATGACGGGCTTTCCGCCGTGGATTACGCGCAGGGCGCAAGCTATGACCTTATAATCCTTGACGTTCTGCTGCCGAAGATCGACGGCTTTGAGGTGCTGCATATACTCAGAAGCTCGGGACTCGACACTCCTATACTTATGCTTACAGCCAAGAGCACTGTCGCGGATAAGGTAAAGGGGCTCAATAAGGGCGCGGACGATTATATGACGAAGCCCTTTCATCCCGATGAGCTGCTTGCGCGGGTGGGCGTTCTCACAAGACGAAAGGGCAGCGTTGTTCTCAACGAGCTTTCCTACGGAGATATAAGACTCGACCTCGCCTCTGCTCAGCTTATCTGCGGAGAACAGACCGTACAGCTGAGCAAAAAGGAATTTGAGGTATTAAAGGTATTCCTGTATAATCAGAAAATGATCATCAGCGTAGATATGCTCATAAATAAGGTCTGGGGCGCGGAATCCGAGGCGACCGACAATAACGTCGAGGTGTATATTTCCTTTATACGCAAAAAGCTGAAATATCTTCATTCGGGCGTGCTGATAAAGAAAATACAGGGACTCGGCTATCGTCTGGGGGGACAGGTATGATGAAGAGCTTTCGCAGGCGTTTTATTCTTCTGAATATCAGTCTTGTCGGGGTAGTCCTTCTTACGGCGCTTGTGATGAGCGGCGCGATCATCTCGGGCAACGTATATTCTGAGCTGGAGAATTCAATGTCTAACGTGCTTAAGCCGTGGAGAGCGGATACTCCCGAGGTCAAAAAAAGCAGCGAAACACAGACGGACGACACGCCTAAGGAAAAAAAGGATAAAGCCCCCGAGAAGCCCGACGAAAAGAAAGAAAACGACTCTCAAAAAAAAGATAACGCCGTCATCAGATCGGCTTCCGATAAAAAGCGTGAGCACAACGATAACATAACTACTATATTCTATTATAAAAAGGATAAGAAAACCTCGGTACTTTCAAGCGAGACCGTGTTTGATTCGGATCCCGATGAGCTTGTAAGCGCTATTATCGGGCAGGATAAGGATTTCGGTGAGATTGTACGTTATAATATAATATATTACCGCGAGGAAAGCAGCAGCGTAGTCAAAATTGCCGTCTGCGACAGGTCATACGTAGGCTCGCGCCTGTTCAGGATCTTTCTGATCCTTGCTCTGGCGTACGTTCTCTCTATGCTCGTGCTCCTTCTTATCAGTATGAGATTGGCGCGATTTGCCGAAAGACCCCTCAGAAGGTCTATCGAAATGGAATGCAAATTCGTCGCGGACGTTTCTCACGACCTCAAAACGCCTATCACCGTTATTATGGCAAACAATTCTATTCTTAAAGCAAACGGAAGCGCCCTCGTATCCGATAATATGCAGTGGATAGAAAGCACCGACAGAGCCTCTGAGGATATGATGCAGCTCATAGACAATATGCTCACCATGTCCGAGGCCGATACGCACCCGGGCAGGATCACCTGCGCTCCCGTCAGTCTGACCTCTGCCGTTGAGGGCTGTATCCTTCAGTTTGAGTCCGTAGCCTATGAAAAGAACGTCGAGCTGAATGAGGAGATTGGTGAAGGGCTTACGGTAAGCGCTTCCGAAGGTTATCTCAAGCGTATTTGCAGCAGCCTTATAGATAACGCTCTTAAATACGAGCCGGAGGGCGGCAGGGTCACCGTTAAGGCGTATTCCCGCAAGCATAAGGTGATCTTTTCGGTGCATAATCTCAACAGCCGCATTCCGCCTGAGGATCTTCCGCATATTTTCGACAGGTTTTATCGCGGCGACAAGGCAAGGACCGGATCCGCGGGACACGGACTCGGTCTGCCTATAATAAAGCAAATGGCTTCCGTATGCGGCGCCGATACGGAAGCGGTAAGCAATGAAACAGACGGAACTGTCTTTACCGTAATGTTCCGCAGGGCTTAAGAACAGGGGGCGGGGACCGTGTACAGGATAAGATATGCAGCCGAAAGTGACAAGAGCTTCTGGTTCAATACCGACAAAAGCATGGACGAGGTCACTTTTGAAAGCAAGATAAGTAATAACATGGCGTATATCTTTGAAGAACGGCAGGTCAAGATAGGTATCCTGCGCTATTCCCTTTTCGGCGACAGCATACCTTTCTGCAACCTTATCGGCATTACGGAAAGCTGCCGCCGCAAGGGCTGCGGCAGGGCGCTGCTGCAGTATTGGGAGCAGGATATGAGGTCAAGGGGATATTCTCTCGCAATGGTATCGTGCTATATAGATGAAGAGATACATCTTTTCTTTCGCAAAACAGGCTACCGCGAGGCAGGGGGGCTCGTTATCCCCGATAAGCACGGCAACGATAAAATGAAGATACTTATGCTCAAGCAGCTGTAAAATATTATTATCTGCGGGCAGACCCAATAAACGGTCTGCCCTTATTTTTTTACGAAAAAAGTGATAGATATCCATGTTTACCGGGACTGATCTCAGGGTGCATTGACAGAGAGTGGAAATACGCTGTTTGTGAAAATAAAATAATGTATATTATTTATCATATCTTGTTGATTGTATTGCTTTATAGTGGAAAAATAAGTACATAATTTATCTGATACTGAATTCTTCTGTTGTGCAATTTTTTCGGAAGGGGGGATGATCCGTGCTCAGAAAAAAGCAGATAAGCATAATATCCGTGATACTTGCGGTATTGATGCTGCTGAATATCATAACGCCCGTGCTGGCGGTGGATACCGCGCAGGCGGCATCACAGAGCTTTATCGAAGCTGCGGACTATACCCTTCCCGTTACGCCAGAGGCGGAACGCCCCGTTCTGCGTGACCCGCCGCCGCCCGTTTATGAAAACGGCAGCATACTTATCTATAACTACGCTCAGCTCCTTCTCATCGGCACGGGCTCTCCCGTCACGGAGCTTGACGCCCTCACCGATAAGGTCGGCAGCGGCGATGCCGTGACCGACGAAAACGATTCGTCAGTCGTATACGGCTCAGACTGTCAGTACGTTATAATGCAGGATATTCCACTGCCGAGACATACGGTCCGGAGCATACCTCAGAACTTTACGGGCAGTATTTCCGGTACGCTGTCAGACAGTCCCTCTCTTTACGATGAGGACAGCGATACTGTATATATTTTCGAGCCCTATCAGCTTGTTGTAATGAATTCTCAGGCTCCTCAGGACGAGCCCGTAATGTCGGGTGACCTCACCGCCGCAGCCTTCGGCACGGGACAGTTCATCACCACGGGCGGCAGCGCTCAGAGCATTCTTACCTACAGCCCGGATCATAATTACGTCATAGCCTCGGACTTCAGCTCGGCTGTCACAGCTCAGCCGCCCTCGCTTGTCGGCGGTCATTCGTCCTCGGCGGCTTATGAGGGGCGCGATTTTGCGGGGCAGGTCATAAAAAAGATAGACGGAGTTACCTATATACTTATCGGCGATCAGGAGCAGCTCAGATCTATCGGCAGCGATAATGCGGTAAAGGTGTTTACCCCCGTATGTCAGATGGTGCGCGTATGGGACAGCGCCGTTTCGTATCATTATGAACCGGATACCGACGGCAGCGGAAACCTTATTCTTCTGTACGGCGGCGATGCCGACCTTCTTACAAGTCAGAACGGTACTGCGGATTTCGGCTTTCACACTGTCAGAAATGCCGCAGCCGGCAAATACTATGCGGGTATAGATCAGGACACGGGCTTGCCCTATACCGATACCACCCGCGTTACCTCTAACAAAAACAGTCTTACCGAAGCAAGCTGGCAGACTAACGAGACCTATTCGATCAATGCGAACTATATTATTTT
>CACWNZ010000110.1 GCA_902762335.1 uncultured Ruminococcus sp.
CCGCTATTTAAATCGTCTGACTGCAACAGCCTTGTTTTCTGCGAGGATACGAACGGTGTCGGCGTGATAGTGACAGTCTTGCATCACACGCGAGAATATCTCCGACGGCAGCAGGAGTTGCCAAAAATCCATACAAGCCGCAAGGTGCGACTATAAAAAAAACAAGCATGAATAATCATGCTTGAATAAAGGCAATGATTTCAGCGAATCAATTACCTTCAGAACCCTAAGCAGGTAACGGGAATCGAATCCGCCCACTCAGTTCGGGAAGCTGATGTACTACCTCTATACTATACCTGCAATGCATCAGCAAAAAAGAGAGGCGTCACCCGGATTCGAACCGGGGAATCGGAGTTTTGCAGACTCGTGCCTTACCACTTGGCTATGACGCCTTATAAAAAAGAGCTTAATAAATTAAGCTCTTTGGAGCGGATGACGAGGCTCGAACTCGCTACCTCAACCTTGGCAAGGTTGCGCTCTACCAGATGAGCTACATCCGCATATAAGTGCCTTCGGGCGGAATCGAACCACCGACACGGGGATTTTCAGTCCCCTGCTCTACCGACTGAGCTACAAAGGCAAATTCCGATCCGGAACGGGATCGAACCGTCGACCTCTAGCGTGACAGGCTAGCGTTCTAACCAGCTGAACTACCGGACCGTATGGTGGGAACAATAGGGCTCGACTGAGCTATGCTCCCGTATCGGCTTCAAGACCGGAGCTTCGTTCGTCCGTATCTCTCAGCGACTTCATAATAATACCACTATACACCCGATTTGTCAAGACCTTTTTTCTTATTTTTCGGATTTTTTTTGATAAAGCCCCGACACTGTATTATATGCTGCCGCAGAAAAAATATTACAGCCCAAAGCTAATTAACGAACTGTTCTACGGGAACGCCGAGCCTTGTAAGGATCTCGATATAGCCGTCGAACACCTCGTCACGGGAAAACCCGCCCGCTTCAAGCTCTTTGTCCGTAAGGGAGTTGAGCCTTTTGTAGAAATCCGAAGCAAGCTCAACGTATTTATCCGAGAACACGGCGTTGTCAAAGAGCAGATCCTCCGCCTCTCCTATGCGCCCCTCTCTTATAAGACCGTCCAGCCTGAGATGCAGCCTGTCCGTTTCGGAGAGCATTTCAGAGGACTCGGGCTGATAGCCTATCTCGTCCTTATTGAAGATAAGCTTCGCAACGAATCGCGAGACCATATCTATCTGTCGCATTATCCAATCGTCCTGAAAGCCCATTTATTCAAAACCTCCTCAGCTCCTGCCTGCCGCGGCGCCCGTAGAAAAGGCGCACTGAAGATTGAAGCCTCCCGTATAGGCGTCCACGTCTATGACCTCGCCCGCAAAGTAAAGTCCCTTTACAAGCCTTGACTGCATGGTAGCGGGGTCTATCTCCTTAACGGATACCCCGCCCGAGGTCACTATCGCCTCCTCGATGGGTCTTGTCCCCTTTATCGTCAGCGTAAAATTCTTGAGCAGGGTGATAATGCCGCGCCGCTCCTCCTTAGTGATCTCGCTGCAGCTCTTTCCGCCGTCAAGTCCTGCGGCGGCGATAAAGTACCGGATCATTTCCGCGGGCAGAAGCGAGCGCATGAGCTGCGATAAAGTCTCCCTGCGCCTTGCGGAAAGCTCCCTTAAAAGTCTCGCCTCAAGCTTCTCCCCGGAAAGCGCGGGCTTGAGGTCTATAGCGAGCCTGTATCTGCCGCGCTCCATATCCCTGAGATGAGCGCTTGCGCTGAGAACTACCGCCCCCGAAACACCGTAGCTCATGAACTGAAGCTCACCGAAATCGGTATAGACCCGTTTATCGTTCATTTTGCTGTCTGTAAATGTCACGGCGATATTCCTGAGCAGCAGACCGTTCATTTCAGGAGCTACAGGCTCCTCCGTTTCAAGGGGAACGAGAGAGGCTCTCAGCGGGGTCACGGTATGACCCGCCTTTTGCGCAAATCTGTAGCCGTCGCCCGTAGAGCCCGTCAGCGGATAAGATCTGCCTCCGCAGGCAACTATGACCTTATCGAAGCCGTAGCTTTTATCCGCGGCTATAAGTCCCTTTATGCAGCCGTCCTCAATTATTATATCATCGACCGTTTCGTGCATAATGCGGCAGCCGGCTTTTTTTGCCGCGCGCAGAAGCGTATCCACCACGTCGGAAGCCCTGTCCGATACGGGAAAGACCCTGTTTCCCCTCTCGGTCTTGAGACTGAGCCCGTTACGCTCGAAGAAAGCCATGGTATCGGCGGGCGAAAAGCGTGAAAGAGCGCTGAAAAGGAACCTGCCGTTAGTCGGGGTATTTGCTATAACGGTCCTGACGTCGCAGTTATTGGTAAGATTGCAGCGCCCCTTGCCCGTGATATACAGCTTTCTGCCTATTTTGGCGTTCTTCTCGAATACGGTGACGGTATCTCCGCTTTCTGCCGCAAAAACGGCGGCAAGCATTCCTGCCGCGCCGCCGCCTATAACAGCCACCCTTCTTGCAGTCAATCGGGGTCATCCTTTCTGTTGTTCTGATATACGTCGTATTCCTGCCAGATATCCTCAAGCATTCCGAAGGTACGCTTGACCTCGTCATCTCTTTTCAGCACCGTGGCAACTATGAGCGCGTTTATCATACTGAGGGGCGCGACGAGGGAATCCACCACCGCAGCCATGTCGCTTTTTGCAATGAGGACGTAATCCGATACAGCCACGAGCGGGCTTGACATACTGTCGGTAAGAGCTATTACCTTTGAGCCTCTCCTCTTGGCGAAGGTCATCGCCTGTATTGCCGCGTTGGAGTATCTCGGAAAGCTGATGCCGATTATAACGTCGTCGGCGGATATCCTGAAAAGCTTTTCGTATACCTCCGTCTCGCCGTAGTTGTTTATTACCTTGACGTTCTCGAATATAAGCGAATAATAATAGCCTAAAAACGAAGCCAGAGCCGCCGAGCTGCGCACCGCAAAGATATATATGGTCTTAGCCCTCGATATGGCTTCTACGGCGTTTTCAAAATCCTCCTGAGAGGTCTCCTCAAGGGTCTTGCGTATTTTTTCAACGTCCTTGTTCAGCACGCTCTCAAGCACGCTGACCCCGCTCATGCGGCTCTGCGTTACCTCTATCCTCTGCACGGACGTAAGCTTGTCCGTTATCATCTCCTGCATTGCCCTCTGCATTTTGGGGTAGCCGTCATAGCCCAGCTCGGTGGCAAAGCGCACAACGGTAGATTCGCTGACGCCTACGGTGCTGCCAAGCTTGGACGCCGTCATAAACGCCGCCTTGTCGTAATGCTTCGCTATAAAATCCGCAATGAGCTTTTGTCCCTTTGAAAAGCCCGTCTTTCGCTCGTTTATCAAAGAAAGTAAATTTTTCATTTTTTCTCAAGTCCTTCTGCTCAGCCTAAAAAGAAAACCCTGTTTTCTTTTCTCGGGGCAGGCGCGGGCGCGGGCGGATCATAATAGCCGAGCGCGCAGTGACCTATCCCCTCGTATTCGCCATTTAAGCCGAGACCCGCAAGAAGCTCTCTGAACTCCTCCGTCTCGAACTCCTCCTTCGCCCTGTGTATCCAGCAGCTCCCGAGCCCGAGGGAATGCGCCGCAAGCATGAGATCGCCCATTACAAGACTGCCGTCATAAATACAGGTCGGGCGGCTCTTGTCGGCAAGAACTATAAGAACTGCGGGCGCGCCGTAAAAGGGGTCGAAATCGCTGTTCCAACCGCCTATGGCGCAGTTTGCCCTTCTCAGCCTGCCGAGCAGCTCCTTATCGGTGACCGCTATTATCACGGGAGACTGCATTCCTCTGCCGCTTGCCGCGTACGTTCCGGCTTCGGCTATCTGCCCTATAAGCTCCTTCGGAACGGCATCGGGTCTGAAACTCCTTATGCTTCTTCTCTCTTTTATCGCCTTTATTACCTCGTTCATGAAAACGACCTCCTTATCAGCCGAATGCGCCGTACCACAGTATCTCCGCCCTGCAGTCGCTGCTCCAGCCGCGGTCCCACGTATCGGGCTGTACCGATACGCCCGGGAAGCTTATCTGCTGACTGCTCTGCCAATAGCGGAACGCCGCGCTCTCTATGACCGTTACAGATGACGGTATCTCTATATAGGCTACGCCCCTGCAGCCCGAAAACGCATATTTTTCTATCGTCTTGAGTCCGTCGGGCAGTATTATCTCGGTTACCCCGGCGCAGTTATCAAATGCCCAGTTCCCTATCGTCGTCGTTCCCGAGGATACCGTCACGCTGCCCTGTACCGCCTCGGGACATTTTATCAGCGAGGTGCGGTCCTTTGAATACAGCACGCCGCCCTCTGAGGAATAGGTACTGTTTGCGCCGTCTACGTCGAGCGCCTTCAGGCTCTTGCAGTTGACGAACGCCTCATCGCCTATAAGCTCCGTGCCTGCGGGGATACCGAGCCTTTCAAGCGAGAGACAGCCCCTGAACGAGCCTGCCCCTATCGTCTTGAGCCCTGCGGGAAGCTGCGCGTCGGTAAGACGCGACAGCTCGTAAAAGGCATAGCTGCCGACAGAGGTGACTCCCTCTGCTATGGTTACCTTGGTTATTTCGTCCTTATGTTCCGCCCACGGACAGGTGGATCTTACCGCTACGGTATTGTCCTCAAGCACGACGTAGCCGAGACTGTAGTCGTCCATGTCGCCGCTGCCCTTTATCGAAAGCACGCCGTCCCTGCTCACAGTGTATTCCGCCGAGCTGCCGCAGCTTCCGCTGCTCAGATATTCGCCGGAGCCCTCTTTTATCTCAACTGTCAGCTCCGCAGTTTTTCCCTTACAGCTTATTGTTACGGTACACTGTCCCGCCTTTGACGAATCGAAGCCGCTTATCTCGCAGTCGGCTAAGGGCAGCTCGCCCCTTGAGCCGTCGCTGTAGACAGCCTCTGTCACCATGCCTTCGGCTGAAAATTCCTCGCCTATCGAATATTCCGTTTTTTCGGGTCCTGCGGTTATTTTCAGAGACACGAGCTCTGCCGGCTGCGACGGGCTTTCCGCGCTGCTCTCGGCGCTGCTTTCGCCGTCCTTACCGCTCTCCTGCGGCTGTACGGAAGCCCTGCTGCCGTCGGAGCCTTCCGGGCTATGCTGAGTAACGGCAGACGGCTCGCTGCCGTTATCGCCGCCGCTTTCCTTCGGCTTATTGCTGTTTATCATTATAACCGTGACCGCAGCCGCCGCAACGAGCAGCGCCGCTATTATCGGTATTATTATCTTCATTTTGCCGCCCTTTTTCTGCGGGGCGGGGGCAGTCTGCTTCGGCTGAGCAGGCACCCCTGCGGGAGCCGCGGCGGGTCTTTCCTGTTCAAGCAGCGCCTCGAGAGCCTTTTTCATCTGAATGGGCTTTTTCCACCTGTCGGCAGGCGAGAACTCGCACGCCTTCATTATGACCGCGGCAAGTCCCTTATCGGCGCAGAACTGCGGAAGGGGCAGCTTTTCCCCTCTGAATCTTCTTATATTCGCCGCCTCAACGGTCTGAGAATCCACAGCCGACATATCCACGGGAACGAAGGGCGGCTTATTGCCGTTGAGCAGGCGGTACATAACGATACCGAGCGAATATATATCCGCCGTTATATCGGCGTTCCTGCCCATAGATATCTCGGGGGACATATAGGTGTAGGTACCTCTTACTGTCATTCCCACGTTGGTATTGGAGAGCACCTTTGATTCGCCGAAATCGCCGAGCTTATACACGCCCACGGAATTGACGAAGATATTTGCGGGCTTTATATCGCGGTGTATGATATTATGCTTATCGAGCACCTCAAGCGCCGAGCATATATCTATGCCGAGCTGTATCACCTGCTTTTCGCCGAACTCGTGCTCGCGCATATATTTCGGCAGAGCCGTAAGATGCTCCATGCGGATAAATATGTCGTACCCCACGCCGTCCTTTTTGGGAATGATGCAGTGATCCTCGTAGGATACTATATTCGTATTTCCCCTGAGCGCATAGCAGAAGTTTATTTCCTTTATCATCTTGTCGCGCACGGCGTCGTAATACACGAGAACTGACTTCTCATCCGACACTACGCCCTCTGATATGAGGCTCTCGGCGTTCATGCTCTCGTTGGGTATGGAGATATGCTTTACCGCAGAGGTATAAGTATTTCCGTATTCGGTTTTTTCCGCCTTATATACGGCGCCGAAGCTGCCCTTGCCTATCAGGTCCTTTATGTGCCATTCGCCCCACAGCGGAGAAAAGGACATTATATCCGACATTTCCTACACCCCTATCAGCTTTTTCATAAGCGCTCTGAACAAAACCGTGAAAACGCGGGTCTTTCCGGTGAACTACCCATTGTCTAAAGCCAATGGGCTTCCTGCTTCATCGTCCTCGTAACCT
>CACWNZ010000111.1 GCA_902762335.1 uncultured Ruminococcus sp.
GGCGCGCTACCAGCTGCGCTACACCCCGATATGTCTGCGACAATATTATTATATAACAAGGTTTCCGAAATGTCAACCCGAAAAAACAACCGGCGAGCCGCCGGTCCCGATTTAGTTTTCACTGCTTTCTTCATGTGCCGGCTTTCTTGAATCACTGTCGGTGACGTTCCGTTATTTTATTATTGCAGGATCTTGAAAAACAGCAGTTCAGAATACTCCCGTAATTATTTTACACCAACAACATTTATTCGTAAATACGGCTTCACGCAGACCCTTAGGGAATGCGTGAAGCCGCTCTGAGCATTACGAAGCGGCTTTACACGGCAAAAAGCGATCAGCCTGTTTTTAGCCTGATCCTCAGCGTAAGATTTTCCTCGTTTTTCAGTACGGAAACGCTGCCCATATCTATTTTATATTTGCTGCCGAGCTCTGCGGCGGCATTTTCAAGACAATAATAGAACTTATACGGCGCATCGTTGAACATTCCCGACACATAGTCGGTATAGGGCAGCTCCGTTCCGAAGCGAACGGGTATATACACCTCGCCCTTTTTCACCCTGTCGACGATAGCGTTCGTAAGCCTTTCATCAGTCTTGGCATCAAAGGATTCGATATACACGCCCTCGACGTAATAGTAATTCATGTCGTTTGACGTACACATAGGCACGTAGAAATTATATTTTACCAACGGGTCTATAGAATCGCTGTCCTGCGCGCTGATAACCGTTTCAAGATCATCGCAGAGAGTGTGGTTTCTTGATATCTTATCGGTGGTGAGATTGAAATACTCGTAGTTTATTATACCGTCGGGGTCGTTGTCGTCCCAGGTGGGATCAGTATGATACCACTCGCCGTTTAGCTCAATGCAGTTCCACATATGCGCCACGCCCTCGGCATCGCCCTTTATCATAACTGATGAGATACCCACTCTTGAGAGGAGCATCTGCATGGACTTTGCGTAGCCCTCGCATACCGCTTCGCCCTCGACAAGAGCTCCGTACGAGGTAAAATACTGCCAGCCGTCAGCGGTGCTTTTAACGCCCGTTTTATACGAGCACGATCCGAGTATGGCATCATGGATATACTTTTCTCTTGCATATTCGCTCTTGCCCTTCTCTGCGCCCGCAAGTATCTCGCCGACCCTTTTGTTGAACCTGTCTATATAGCTCTCGCACTCGTCCGCGGAAAGCACCGAATAGAACTCAACTATGGTGTCCTCGTCGGCATAGGCATAGCCGAAAAGATTTTCTATCCAGAATATCTCGGGATTATCGTTAACAAAGGCGTTGACTACCTCGCGGATATCAAACTCGGACAGCCTGTGATCTCTCACTCTGATACGGGCTATCCTGTATCTGCCGTTTTCATCGGTGACGTTTGACACGCTGTAGACGCCTGCGGCAAGATGTGTATAGAGATACTTCTTTTTGTCGTTATCAAGGGAATCAAGACCGTATCTCACGGGTACGAACTGATAATCCACGGCTCCCTTGCCGAGGATCACCTTGTCGATCTGGTCGTAGGTTATCTCATCATCTATGCTTCCGCTCAGCTTAACGGCCTCAATATCGTTCACACTCTGTCCTCCGCTGCCGGAGATGTTTATTATAAGCATGATGCAGGCTATAACAAGAGTAACGGCAAAGCCGAAAAACATGATATATAATATATTTGATACCGCTTTTTTCATCAGATCACACCATTACCGTATTATTTCGCCGCAGATGAACGACTGCGCCGCGCATATCAGCTATACTCAGTCCTCCGCAGGCTTTCTTGCCGCTCTGGGCGGAGGAGTTCCTTTTTTTGCCTGAAGAGCCTTGAAGCTCTGTCTGGTCTTTTTAAGCGATGCAAGGTTTGAAGAAAGGGAGCTTTCGGCCTTTCTCATTATATCGTCAACGTAATCGCTTGCCGCCTTTTTAATGGCGTTTGCTTCTTCGTTTGCCTTTTGGATTATCTCGGCAGCCCTC
This sequence comes from uncultured Ruminococcus sp., assembly GCA_902762335.1. Lineage (GTDB taxonomy): Bacteria > Bacillota > Clostridia > Oscillospirales > Acutalibacteraceae > UBA1213. Next base: position 1,971 of record CACWNZ010000111.1, read on the forward strand.
ATCTGAGCCTGTCTGGTTATCTCGCTTCGCTCTACCATACCCTTGGCTCTCTCCTCAGCCTGCTGAACGATAGTTTCAGCCTCCTGCTTTGACTTTGCAAGGATATTGCTTCTGTCGGCGGCGATATTCTTAGCCTGCCTTACCTCCTGGGGCATATTGGTGCGCATCTCGTCAACTATCTCCTGAAGGCGCTCGATATTAACGGCCTTTCTTCCTCCTAAAAACGGCACCTTTGAGCTTGTGTCGACTATCTCCTGAAGTTCGTCAATAAGCATATCAAGTTTCATATCATTTTGCTCCTTTGCTTTATCCTTAAAAGTATCTCGTCCTTTATGCAGTCGGGCACGAAGGTGGATATATCACCGCCGAGCAGACCTACCTGCTTTACTATGCTCGAGCTGAGATAGGTATTTTCCGCACTGCTCGTCAGAAACACCGTCTCTATGTTATTATCAAGCTTTCTGTTGGTCAGAGCCATCTGGAACTCATATTCGAAGTCCGACACAGCCCTCAGCCCCTTTACAATGGCGGAGGCGTTCTGTCGGGCGGCGAAATCAACAAGAAGCCCGTCAAAGCTTGCCACCTCTACGTTGTCTATACCTGCGGCCGCCTTTTTAAGCAGCTCCGTTCTTTCTTCTATAGTGAACCACGGCTTTTTTTCAACGTTGACAAGCACTGCAACTATCACTCTGTCGAACAGTTTTGCCGCGCGCTTGATTATATCAAGATGACCTACCGTTACGGGGTCGAAGCTGCCGGGATAAATTGCCGTTGTCATAGACCTTCCACATCCTTATCAGAATATACGGAGATCATTATTCTTCCGTATTTGCGTCTTTTTTTCAGCAGCAGTCTGCCTATGCTTTCGTCAAGCTCCTCATCGGCGGGGTGCTCGCAGATAACTATGCCGTTTTTGCTGAGCGCCGCGGGCATGAGCGCCAGAGCTGACTGCAGAAGTCCCGTTCTGTAGGGCGGGTCAAGAAATGCAATATCAAAGCGCTCCCTCTGCGAAGAAAGATATGCAAGGGTATCGCCCTTTACGACGACAGCGTTTTTTTCAAGTCCTGCGGCGGCAAGGTTTTTCCTCACGGCATCTACCGACTGCTTGCTGCTGTCGATAAACACTGCAGCTGAGGCGCCTCTGCTGAGAGCCTCGACACCCATCTGTCCCGAGCCCGCAAACGCATCAAGAAAGCGCCGTCCCTCTATTGAGAACTGTATTATGCTGAACACTGCCTCCTTGACGTTATCGGTAGTAGGCCGCACGTCAAGACCCGCAGGGGTAACGAGCCTTCTTCCTCTGCTGATGCCTGTAATGACCCTCATAGCTTCACTTTCCCCGAAAAAATTATCAGCCCGGGACTGCGCTCTTACAGATCCGCAGACACACCCGGGCAATATTACCTGCACTTTGCCACACTATAATTATAATTGATAAGAGTAAATTGTCAATCGTTTTTTTGCATAACAATATATCCTATTCTTCCATTTTTTCGTCAGCATTTTTCCGGGCGTTCCCGTTACCGTGAAAATGCCTGTAGACCGCCTCGGCTGCGGCTCTTGTCATTTTGTTCACCTGCATGAGCTCGTCAAGGTCAGCTTCTTTTATGCGCTTTACGGTCTTGAAGGCAGAAAGAAGCGCTGAGGCTCTCTCTTTGCCTATGCCTTCTATGCCTGTGAGCGACGAGGAGAGGCTTTTCTTTTTTCTTGCCGTTCTGTGGTAGCCTATAGCAAATCGGTGCACCTCGTCCTGAATAGTCGATATCAGCGTGAACGCCTGTCTTTTTGAGGTTATGGATATTTCTCTGCCCTCGTCTGTAACGGCTCTCGTGCGGTGCTTGCCGTCCTTTACCATGCCGAAGAGAGGTATATCCAGACCGAAGCCCTCAAGCACGGGTCTTACTGCAGAGACCTGTCCCTTGCCGCCGTCAAGCAGGATAAGATCCGGCAGCCTGCCGAAGCCCTCTCCGCTGTCCTTGTTTTTGAAGTATTCCTCAAAGCGGCGGGTCAGCACCTCGTGCATAGAGGCATAGTCGTCCTGACCCGAAAAGCCCTTTATGGCAAAGCGGCGGTACGAGCTTTTATAGGGTCTGCCGTTTTTGAACACGACCATGCCCGCCACGTTCTCGCTGCCCATAAGATTGGATATATCGTAGGATTCTATAAATTCGGGCGGAGAAGAAAGTCCCAGAAGACCCGCAAGCTCATCAAGAGCCGAGAGCTCGTGTCCTAAATGTCCTCTGCTCTGAGCAAGCTTTTCTGCCGCGTTCCTGCGGCACATTTCAAGTATTTTCATCTGCTCGCCCTTTTGCGGATATACAAACCGCACCCTTTTGCCGCGCTGTCCGCTGAGCCATTCAAGCAGCAGCTCCTCGTCCTCGGGTGCTCCGTCAAGGGTCACCACAGGGGGTATACTGCCTCTTATTGTGTAGTATCTCTTGATGAACTCCGCCCTTGCAAAGGCGGGATCTGTCTCTCTGCCTACGTCCCTGACAAGAAAGTCCTCCTTGTCATACAGTCTGCCTCCGCTGAATCTCAGCACGGCAAAGCAGGCGTCGCTGCCCTCGGTCATCATGCTTACCGCATCCTGTTCGGGTATGCTTGCGGCGACCACCTGCTGCTTCTGAGTTATTTTCTTTACTCCGTTTATCCTGTCACGAAGCCTTGCTGCAAGCTCAAAATCAAGCTTTTCCGCCGCCTCGTTCATTTTTTCGGTCATCAGCTTTACCGAAGCGCTGTCGCCCTTTTTCAGAAAATCCACGGCAGCCTCGACTCTTTCGGAGTATTCCTTAAGAGTCACCCTGCCGCTGCACGGGGCGCAGCACTGCTTGATATAATAATTCAGACAGGGTCTGCCCTTGCCGCAGTCCCGCGGAAAGCTCTTGCCGCAGGACGGCAGACCGAACACCCTGCGCGCGCCGTCCACGGCGTTTTTAGCAGCCCACGAGCTGATGTAAGGACCCAGATATTCGGCGCCGTCGTCAGCCTTTTGCAGGGCAAAGCTCAGGCTTTTCCATTCGTCCCCGGATATACGGATATAGCTGTAGCCCTTGTCGTCCTTGAGCAGGATATTATACTTAGGGCGGTGCTGTTTTATAAGGCTGCACTCAAGAACGAGAGCCTCGAACTCGCTTGAGCAGAGTATATAGTCAAAATCGCAGACGTTGCTCACCATCTGACGCACCTTTTCGGCATGGCTCCTCTGCGAGCCGAAATATTGGCTCACACGGTTTTTGAGAGCCTTTGCCTTGCCGATGTATATTATCCCGCCCTTGTCGTTTTTCATTATATATACCCCCGGGCTGAGGGGCAGCTTCATTGCCTTTTCGCGAAGCTCACGCAGTTCCATAGTCATTCCCCGCCGTCCGTCACGCTCAGTAGCTTACGTTGAGTATGCAGCCCGATACGCTGACGGAGTATTGTATTCCGTTGTTGATATAGTCTATATCAAATATACGCTGACCCTCTATCAGGTCGTTCACCGCTGTCTCAAGCACCTCGGGAGACGAGAACTTTACCGAAAATGAATCGTCAGCTCTGAACATATCCGCGGCAGCCCTTACCGAGCCGAAGTCGTAATAGTCGAAATAAAGCCCGTTGTAAATATAATAGTTATATCTCCTGCCGCTGCACTCCGGCACGGGCAGCTCGCCGTCCGAGCTATGGGTACGGGCAAGGTCGTCTTCCGATATGAGAAAATACTCATAAGTTCTCACCGCCTGACCGTCATCTCTTATGGGGTCGTCCCAGGTCAGATCTATATAATAATATTCGCCGTCAAGACAGACGTAGTTCCATTGGTGT
>CACWNZ010000112.1 GCA_902762335.1 uncultured Ruminococcus sp.
TAACCCAGAGGGTGTTGTTCTTATTGCCGTCGCCAAAGCTTCTTTCCATGAATATCCCGCTGCTGCCCGTTGCAAAAAGCACGGGCGGTATCCTGTCCCACTCTCTCCACGGGTCTGCCTTTACGGCAGTCACGGGAGCAGAGCCCTCGCCGTACCAATCTATGCCGTCAAGCAGAAGATCCGCAAAAGCAAAGCCGTACGTTCGCGGGATCTTTGAGAAGATCTCGTTTATCGCGGGAATATCCTCTTTTTCGGCATACAGAGCTCCCTTATACCATTCGGGAGAAATGCTTGTAATAACGGTATTGCCGTACTCGGAGGGATCTCTCGTTTTATCGTCACTGCGGCAGTATTTCTTCAGGGCGGGAAATTTTCCGAGAACGTCGTCAACGTTGCCGCAGTTCAGACTAAAACATACCCTACTGTAAGCAAGACCAAGCTCGGAGAGCATATTGTCGATATAAGCCTTTGTCTTATTGAATTTTACAATACTTATTACATTGTAGCGGTAATTATCAAAGACCCTCATATAATTTTCCCTCATTCCTGTTCACTGCGCAGCCTTTTGCGCACGAGCATAGAGGCAAAGCCGAGCAGATTCTGCCCCTTCCAATTACGCATATCAAGGCGGCGCTCATCGTAAAGGGAAATACCCGTTGCCAGGATAATATCCCTCACTGCTCATTCCGCAAGCACGGTTTCTCCCGTTGCAAGCAGCTTTTTCTTAAGCTCGCCGTTCTGACTGAACTTTGCGTAAAGCCCGTTATATATGATTATCTGCTTCATACCGTTCCGGGCAGTATTATCGTAGTTTTTCACCTTTCTGCCGAGAGCCTTTATCCTTGCGGTGTCCGAAGCGACCATGATCTTAGCAGCTGTCTCCTTATCGCCGAAGACCTCCGCTTTTTTTACATCATGTACTGCTCCATTGACGAAAATACGATACCGTCAACGGTCATATCGGAAAGATACCAATTACTCAGCCGGCCGTTTTCCTCGTCGGGATTGTGAAAGCATATCATTTCATTCAAGATAATCCCCCTCAAAATAAGCCCGTCTTATCTCCTCCGCTTCCTCCTCGGAGTACACCTCCTGAGGGTCGCCGTTGATGATGTCGATAAGAACGTCCTTCATTCCTCTTCTTCTGCGCTCGTTTGCGCTTTCATTTGTGTTTTTCTTTTCTTCTGTCATAATTATCGCTCCTTATTATTTTGATGATGCTATTATACCTCACGGTATGTCCAAAATAAAGGGCAGCGATACCCTTACGGGATCCTGTCAAAGAGCTTGAGTGTCAGCTCATATCTTTCGTCACTTTCGGCGCAGCCCGAAACCACGGTTATATAGGTCTTGCCGTTTTTAACGAATGATGCGGCAAGGCAGCAGCCTGCGTTATCGGTAGTGCCTGTTTTCAAGCCTGTGGCGGCATCACAGTAATAGCTGCTTTCGGGGTCAAGCAGTGAATTCGTATTGGTCCAGGTAATGCTCTCGCCCGAAACGAACTCGACGTCCTTCTGATGCAAAGCCGTTATCTCACGAATGACGGGGTCGTTCAGAACGTAGGCGGAGAGCTTTACAAGGTCGGCGGAGGTAACGAAATGGTCGTCCTCGTCCCAGCCGTCGGGGTCGGAAAAATGGCTGTCCGTCATGCCTATCTCTACGGCAAGCTCATTCATCATTCCGCAGAATACTTTCACCGCAGCCTCGTCATCAAGCTCGGTGTCGGGATCAGCCTTTCTTGCGGCGGAAACGGCGGCGGTATAGGCGGCATCATTGCCCGAGCTGAGCAGCATACCCGTCAGCAGGTCGCGCACGGTCAGCCTGTGACCCACGTCAAGCCAGCATACACTCGAGCCCTCGTTCACGAGAGCAAGCTCTGTTCCTACCGTGACCACCTCGTCGGGATCCATGTATTTGATAACAACTGCGGCAGTGAGCAGCTTGGTAATGCTTGCGGGAGCTATCCTCTTGTCTGCGCTGTCGCTATAGAGATATTGCCCGTCATCGACACAATAAAGCACCGCCGTACTGTAAAGGGGACTTTCTATTATATCCGAGGTCTGCGCTGCGGCAGAAGATGTATTGCTCTGCTGTGAGCTTTCATCTGCGCTTTCCTCAGAAGCCTCGGAGCTGTCCTCGGAGCTGTCCTGCGGCGGCTGACTGTTCGGGGTATCCTCGGATACGGCTGACGAGCTTTCGCTCTCCGCCTCAGATGACGAGGTATTCCGTGTCTGACCCGGAGTACAGGCGGCAAAAAGCAGAACGGCGCAGGCTATTGCGGCAAGGTATCGCTTGAGCTTCATTTTATCATTTCCCCTTTTTTGTACGTCTTTATTTGATTATAGACTATCCTCTGCAAAAAAACAAGCTGAGCAGAAAACTTTCCGGAAGGAAAGCTGCCGTTCAGCCTGTAATTTAATCTGTTCCGCTGTCCGGTGCGGAAGGATTGACGTGTACCATGATATGCTTTATGCGGGGAAAGCTTTTTTCTACGGCATCATGCACCCTTTCGGCTATTGCGTGTCCCTCGTAAAGCGTTTTGCTGCCGTCGGCGCTGATCTCTATATCAACGTATATACGGTTGCCGAAGACTCTCGTCTTGAGCATATCTATGACCAGAACGTCCTCCTGCTCAAGCACACAGCTCCGCAAGGCGTTCTCTGTCTCTTCATCGCAGGATCTGTCTATCATTTTATCTACCGCGTCCTTGAAAATATCGAAAGCCGCCTTAAGAATGAAAAGACAGATTATCAGACTTGCAAGGGGCTCAAGAAAAGGATAACCGCACCTTGCGCCGATAATGCCTATAAGCGCGCCCACCGAGGACAGCGCATCGCTTCTGTGGTGCCATGCGTCCGCCATTACCGCTCCGGAGCCGATCTTCCTTGCATAGTATCTCGTATACCAGAACATTCCCTCCTTGACGGCTATCGACACTATCGCTGCCGCGAGCGCCGCTATTCCCGGCTCCACGGCCTGCTCGTACTGTCCCGTGCGCAGACTGTCAAAGGCGGCGGCGCCGATAAAGCAGCCCGTAACGACGAGTATGACCGCAAGAACGATAGCCGCGACACACTCGAATCTCTCATGTCCGTACGGGTGCTGACGGTCCGATCTTTTTGCGGAAAGTCTTACTCCGATGATAACTATTATACTGCTGAAAACGTCCGATGCTGAATGCACACCGTCGCTTACCATAGCAGATGAATGTGCAAATATGCCTGCCGCGGCTTTTCCCGCAGCAAGCACCGTATTTGCTATTATGCTGACAAGGGATACTCTGACCGCTGTTTTTACGGTCTGTTCCCCGACAGACGAACTTTCCATATAAATGCCTCCATATCAAAACGGACTCACCGATCGCAGAGCGCGATCAAAAGCTGAGCCTTCCCGTCAGCGCGCCCAAGGGTGAATATGAAGTATAAAGGGTCTTTATCCTGCCCCTGAAGGTGCTTTTCAGCGGGAGACTCAGAGCGGGTATATCGCCGCAGGAAAAACGCACCCTTCCGTCGGTCTCATTCAGATGAGTGATGAACAAAGACACTCTGCCCTGCCACGCTCCGATTCCGTCAAGGATCGTACCCGCCAATTCATCGGGCGAGGTATAAAGCCCGAAACGCAGCCTGCCCTGCCACGGATTTTCAACGTTGGTGCGGTCTGTTGTTATATTGCCTATATCCTCGGGCGGGCATTCGCCGGGGAGAGGTCCTGCGCCGTGGCGCGTAACGTAGCTGCGCATAACGCAGACGGCCTCGTCAAGCTCAAGCCCCGCCTTTTTGCAGAGAAGCAGGGGATTGCGCAGTCCCGTGCTCGACGCCGTGACGTGAGGAGCGTATCGCTCGTTGTCCTGATCGAGCAAAAGACCCTGCGCGCCCTCAAAAATTATATTTTCTCGTTTTTCGGCAAGCTCACCGGGTCCTTCCGACGGCGTGATGAGCATAGCCCCACGCATTACTCCGTCAGCAAAGTTTCCGAGTACGGCTTCGCTTTTCAGAAGCTCACCGTATTCGCCTGTATCGCCGAGCGAAAGCTCCTCAAGTCTCGGAACAACATATTCACGGCGTATCCGTAAAAGCTCGTGATAAAGTTCCTCCGCAGTCATGCCTGACAGCCTGCCCGTCGTTATGCCGAATCCTGCCTGTGTGCGGAGCACCGCTTCATAGATGCCCATGCCGCAGCTCCCGTGACGGTCACTGCCGCGGCTCGTTTCAAGAGCCATATTCAGCAGGACGTCGTCTATGATCGTGACAGAAGCGCCTGTGTCCGCATAGATGACGGGAACGAAGCCTGTCAGCTCACGGAAGCTCGCCGCCTCATCGGTGAGCTTGAAAAGATCGGGAAAAAAGGTTTCGGCAAGAAGCGTGTCTGCGTGTCGGAATGAGCCCGACGAAAGCTGATGGAACACGAAGCGCTTATCGTCAAGCTCGACCGTATGCCCCGCCTGAGCGCCGCCGTTATGCTTAACGACAAGCGTATTCTCCTCAGAAAGACTGCTGAAATGATCTACGGCAAGTCCCTTGCCCTCATCTCCGAAATTAGCGCCTATTACCGCAATGACCCGTCTGCCCGTCAAAATGAAACACCGTCATCGGTAGAAACAACAAGCCCCTTAAGGCTCCACTTTATCAGCTCGGCGGTCTTTTCGGGCCAGCTCTCAAGCACCTCATCAAGCGTTTTTCCGCCGAACAGCATAAGAACGCTTACGATAAGCTCCGGCAGTGTGTTGATAAGATCCTTTTTTATCCTCAGGCATCTGCCCGGCAGCGCCTTTTTGAGATTGTGAGGCAGAATATCATTCGATTTTACTATATGGATATGGAAAAGCTCATACTTTTCCGACGCCATTTTTACCGTCTCCTCAAGAGACAGTTCTTTGGATTCCTCACCGAATACCTTTTTTACCACGTCGGGCGTTATGCTCTCGTGACAGTCGGCATCGCCGATAGTAAAGATAAAGCCCTTCTTTCCGCGCTTTTCAAATCTGTCCGTCACCGTGTGCTTGGCTGCAAAATACCACAGGAGCTGATAATCCTCGGGAGCGTCGCCGCCGCCCATTTCGAGCCAGAGCTCAAGGAGCTGCTGCGCTATGCGGATATCGGACTCGTACTGCGTTACCTGAAGCGGAGCGGAATCGATCCTGTCGCCGAGAGCCGCAAACATGAGCTGAGGATCATTTACGGGCTTCAGCGAAAACAGCTTCATCATGGTTTCGTGAAGTCCGTTCTTGGCTATTTCCGTTGCAAGATAGCCCATTGAGCCCGTAACGTCAAGACCTAAGATGATAGGCGTTGAATCAGGGTGATCGTCAGAATCCCTCGACTCGCGGAACCCTATGAATTTAGGGTCGAACTTCGGGTCAAGCTTATGCTTTTCAAAAATATTGTCCGTGCGTGAGCTTTCGGTTATTCTTCTGCTGCTCCGGCTTCTTCCCACTCTTCGATTGTACAGCGATTCAGGTCCGGATGACTCTCCACATAGTCATTGATGACCTCTGTCAGGTCCCGTGTTCCCTCATCGTTGTACCCGGTGAAATATACCGTATGAATGTCATCATGGTTGAAGTACGCCATCTCATTATTGATCAGGCCCTGCGGATGAAGAACTCCGCCATAATCTGCACGTACTCGTAAGTCTTGTCTGCACCCTCCATCATGGCAAGCTGCGCGCCCGCATTAAGTGTGTTAAAAAGAAAGTGCGGATTAATCTGCGCCTG
>CACWNZ010000113.1 GCA_902762335.1 uncultured Ruminococcus sp.
ATGCTCTCCTCGTAGTAGTCGGTCAACGCTTGTTTTTCGAGGCTTTTGATATACTCGTCAATATCGACCGTGAGGTCTCTGTACGCTCCCGATTGATCCATGAGAGCCTGAGTTTCTACGCCAAGGCTCTGGGCTATCTCGCCGGCCACCTCGTCAAGCCTTTTCTTCTCCGCTGCCGTAAGCTCTGTCTTGCCGCGAAGCTCGTCATATTCTTCCTTAAGAATGTTCAGCATCTCGGCTTCTCCTGCGACACTGTCCGCGGTCTTATCGTAGTTCTCCTTCAGCTCCCGCATTTTTTGCATGTTGTCCATGAGCGTTGACGATGTTCTTTCAATATCATCAGCATAGTTTGTCTGCATGGCAGACAATGTAAGAAACGCAGAAGCAAGAGATGTTATTCCTGTCAGAACAAGACCAATAACGTTTGATGAGCTCAGCTCCTTCATGCTCCAAGACAAGAGTTTAGTCTTTATCTCTGCCACCACTTCTGCAGCTGTCATTCCCTTTAGCGCTGTAGTCAGCTTGGTTATCAGTCCTCCGATAGCCAAATTAAATTTCAGGGTCGCCATAGCTGTAGCGCAGCTCACAATAACCGGGAGCACCTTGTTAAGATTCTGAATTATACTATCAATGGCAGGGACAACGCCGTTAGTGACAAGCTTGACAATGTTCCTCAGAGGCTGTTCTGCTCCCTCAAATATTTTTAGCTTCAGCTCATCAAAGGCGCTGTTCATGATCCTGATGTCGCCGCTAAGATTGTCAGCCATGGTACCGGACATCTTACTTGCGGTTCCCATGCAGTTTTCAAGAGCTTCAGTATAGTCGTCAAAAGACATTCCCGCTGCCTTTGCTTTGTCAGACATGCCCTGCATGAGTGTCTGAAACCCGGAATACTGATTTGTACCGGCTATCATTTTAGACAGATTTGCCTGCTGCTTCTGAGTCAACGTGTCCCACACACCTATAAGACCCGAGAGAATGTCAGAAAGAGATTTCATATTTCCCTCGGAATCATATATACGCACTCCGTACTCTTCAAGCGCAGATGCACAGCCCTTAGTATCCGTTGCAAGACGTGTCATAAGCGTATTGAGCGTTGTTCCTGCCTCGCCGCCTTTTACGCCTGCATTCGCCATTGTCATAAGTGCAGCGGTCGTCTCTTCAACAGAAAAACCCATGGAGCGGGCTGTTGCTGCACAGTTTTTGTACGCCTCTCCGAGCATCTCAGTCGTGGTGTTACTGTTGCTCATAGCATAGGACATGATATCAACAAAACGGGCTGCATCATCTACAGACAGCCCGAAAGCCGTTATGTAGTCCGTAACGATATCACTTGCCTTGCCGAGATCCATTCCGCTCGATGCCGCAAGATCAAGCACGGCAGGCAGTCCCTCTATGGACTGCTCTGCATTCCAGCCTGCAAGAGCCATGTATTGAAGCGCATCTGCTGCCTCAGTTGCAGAAAACATGGTCGAAGCGCCATAAGCTCTTGCCGCTTCTTCAAGTTGCTCAAGCTCCTCTTGTGTCGCTCCGGAGATTGCCGCCACCTTGGATATGGAAGCCGAAAACTCCTCGCCTGTACGAATAATATCTGCAACTACGTTACGCAAAGCAGCCCCGAGCCTTTGAAGTGTATCACTTGCAAGGTTGGCAATGGTCGCTTTTAGTGTTGACCACTGCTCGTTGTTGTTTACCAGTTCTCCTGTTGTCTGCGATATACAGGATCTTAAGCTCGCCTGCTCCGTCCTGAGCTGTGAAAGCTTGAGGGTTTCCTCTTCTATAGTACGGTTGAGAGCCTCTATCCTGTTTCTCTGCTCCTCGTTTGCCTCACCGTTTTCTCCTATTTCTTTTTGGATATTACGCAGTTCTTTCTTTGCATCGCTTATTACCTTGTTGCTGTCACGCTGCTTATATTGGTTATCGACAAGCTGTTTGTTCAGTTCATTCAGCTTGTTGATAACATCGTCCATTCCCTTTTTGAAGCCGCTCGTATCAGCCTTGAAGCCGACCGTAAGACTTGTATTATCGGACATCTTTCCACCTTCCTTTATTCGGGAGCCCTAATCAATCATCATCAAATTCCTGCACAAGATCAGCCGCTTCCTTGTCACCCTTTACCTCATAGTAGCAATCTATCCGCTTTGCGATCTCCCTGTGTGTGCTGTTCCAGAACTCCTCTTCAGGTCTGCCGATCACATCAACGTAGATAGCCCTGAGGTGTCCTTCATGGAAAGCCTTGTCCGGGGGCTGAACATCGTCCTCGGCCGCATCAGGCATAGATGCAATGACCGCATTTGTCAGTTCATATGTCAGCAAAGGAATATCTTTGTCCTCTATGCGTTTGTTAAGCTCATCAAGCGATGGTCTGACCCTTGCAAAATTTCTCGTGCGTACTGCTTTGGCGTTCCATGGGCATGAGCACATAGCTGCGCGACAGATCTGCACAATGTCTTCTTTGGCCATCGGCTTTCCAAAAATGTCCGACAGAGACTTATAGCAGGTTTCAAGATACAACAGGGAATACAGGGTAAGTCTTACCCCGTACTCCCTGCCTGATATATGTATGATACTGCTGCTCCTGTCGATATCCCTCAGCATTATGACGATGCCTCAACGGTAACGGTAAAGAGCTTGGTTAGTGAAATGCCGTTAGCGTCCTTGGCTACAAGCCTGAATTCATAATTCGTTGTTGCCGATACTGTTATAGTCTGATCAGCGGTCGCAGTGCTTGTATCCTCTGCCTTTGCCGTCCACGAATCAGATCCTGCAGCGCGGTAGTAGAAGCTGTAGGTATAAGGTGTTGAGCCGCCTGCCGCGGATCCGCTGAATGTCACTGTATCACCGGAAGTAATGCTTCCACCGTTAAGGATAGTCGTAGTTCCGACCTTGATGACAGAAGTGTTGGTGAAGCTCGTGCCTCCTATGAACTCGGGGTTAGAATACCAATTCGTAATGAATTCCTGTCCCTCTGTCGTATTGGGGTCAACCTCTACACGGACGGACTTTATTTTCAGCCTGGTATTCTGAGAATAGGTACCGTTGAGCGTTGTCATGCTGTAATTTATGCCGCCGTTTTCCTGCTGCTGAACGCTCTCCTCGTGCTTCTGGAAGGCGACTTTGAAATATTTTCTGAGGTTGAGCATACCGTCTCTTTTTTCTGCAGCAAGGGAAACACAAAAATAAGGCGGGGTCTCCTCGCCTGTTGAGATCACAGCGCCGGAACTGTTTGCCGTCTCATTGTAGAGCTCGACCCTCTCTTCATCGGCAACGTGATGTATACCTATCTGAAGAGAGCCTGAACCTTCGCTTACGGCAGTCTCAACCTGTACGCCGTCACCGTAAAGGGGAGTGCTGTTCGTCTCAACACTGTCCGTATAAGTAGTCAGTCTGTTCTCAAACGAAAGAGCTGCTGAGGAATAAGCCTCATTTGCTTCATCGTTCATTTTCCACATCATAAGCTTTTTGCAGTTTTTAAAAGGTCTTTTGTTTACCTTAGCCTTAATTGCCATTATAATACTCTCCTTCATCATCATAATTGAATTCTATCACTCTGTGATAGTATCTCGGAAAATCGTCTGTCAGACCGAAGCTGCCGCCTCGTCTCGTAAAGCCGTTTTTTGTAAAAAGAGCCGTCAATGCTTTATCGGCATCAACGGCTCTTGTCTTTCTGTTTTGTCCTGCTGTATATATGTTCATCGTCAGGAAGAAGGCTGTAGTCTTTTCCCTGCCGTCTCCTCTGAGACCCGGAACATCATATACATTGTAGCTGATAAATGCCTCTGGAGGACTGCGCTCAAATTCAGGCTGTCCCTCGTAGTATGGCATATCAAGCCTGTCAAGCAGGCTGTCAATAAGTTCAAATACGCTCATAGGCTCATGCTCCTGTCTTAGTTATCGCTTCCTGTACGGCATCGGCAAGAATGCGGATATTCTCAGCAAGGGTCTGATGATATGCGGGTCTGATATGAGGTACTGGTTGTATAGTGCCTTTTTCTATTGTCACCCTTGCCGGGACAGCTTTTTGCTGTCCGCTGCGTTTTGCGCTTTTATTCGGGATGCGTTTTCGTATCTGCTCCATGGTATTGCCACTGCGTCCCGGGCTTTTTCCGGGTCTGCCGAATTCATAGGTCATACCGACTACCCCCGGATTTAATTTGCCAACGCTCCTGAATGCGCTCGGCTGATAGCCCGCTGTGACCCCAAGCAGTCCCTTCTTTGTTGTATATATCCTGCTGCGCTTGATATACGGTGAAAGAAGTTCCCCTACCTTTGCGCCGCTTATAAGCCTGCGCTGCACATCCGCCATATTATCGCCTATTTTCACAAGCGCGTTCCTCACTGTCTCGTTCTGCTTCTTGTCGTACATATCGAGCTTTTTTATCAGACCCTGAATATCGGGAAGCTCCATGTCGAATACAGATTCGCTCATAGCAGCTCACTGCCTTTCTAAAGCGAGATTGACAAACAGGTCATTCACTCCTGCGCCTATGTCGGCTATGCGGTAGTCTTTACCATCGACAACGGCATGAGTATAGTCTGCTTTTTCAAATTCATTACGCCATACCACCACAGTAAGAGCGATTCTGTAGCCCATAGCCGCCATACTGTTAACGAACGTAAGGCTCGGTGTTCTTACTGCGCCGCAGACCTCCGCCTCTGCCACAATCGGCTCGATGTCGCTGTGACCGTACGGTTCTGTACGCTTCTGCAGAGTGATCTTCTTATTCATCGTTACCGTTCGCATTGTCCGCCTCCGTCTGAAGCCTCAGCTCAAAGATGATATTCTCCATTGCCTGCTTTGCTGCAGAGCTGCTCTTGTTGCTCATCTCACCGTAGCGATCGGCATATATGCAGCCGAGCCAGAACTGCATATAGAGCTTTGCAAGCTCGGAGTTCTCATCATAGCTTCCGACCTTTGCTTTCAGGTCCTTATCCGCAGCAGAGATGAGCTGAGCAAGCAGCACGTCATTATCCGTGCCGCTCACTCCGAGCCAGCGCTTAGCCTCATCAAGTGTAAGCATAGCTGCTCACTCTCCTTCTCATGAGCTCTGGAGTGTAAGTCCGCTGAGCGTAAAGGTCTGTCTGAGGTGATGTGTTCCGTCAGTGCTGTCAACTACGAACAGCTGATTGTCCTTGTCGGTTATCTTGAATACGCCGTTCTTGTCGGGATCCGTCATTATCTCCTGAAGCTCCATGCCGGATGCAGAGGGCATCAGACCGACCTTGACTGAGGTAAGCCCCGTAAGATCCGAGAACTTGAGAACGAGGAAGTTGCCTGCGCCCCAATCGCGCTTGAGTGCGCCCGTGTTACAGTATTTGAGGGTACCGGTTATCGCCCCATTCGCAACGGTTATTCCTGTCTGAAGTGTGCTGACTGTATGTCCGAAGACTGAGGTGCCACTGCTCTCAGCAGCCACAGTGACACCACTTAAGGGTTTGTGCTTGTAACGGTTACGGCACAATTGAGATATGCGTCCGTATCCACAGCCTTGAAGTCCATACGCTGACAAGCGCGGAAGAGGATAAGACGCTGGCTGAATGCGTTGAGCTGGCTCTCTCCTGTGCCGACCGTTGCTACGTCAGAGGATGCAAGTGTCATCTGCTGACGGTCAAACATAGTAATACCTGCCTTAAGGTCACCGATAAACATTGGTATAGTAGTCGTCACGGTGCTGTCAGCCGTAACGCTGGTCGAAGGCAGGGTCGCGTTA
>CACWNZ010000114.1 GCA_902762335.1 uncultured Ruminococcus sp.
TTAATGCTGCTCATAGAGATAAACGGGGCAGCATCTACCGAAGAGAGCATGAAAAACCACACCAGCTTCCGCATAGGCGGAAATGCAGACTGCTACTGCGAGGTAAAGGATACCGATGCGCTCAGAAGAACTATACTTCTTTGCAGGCAGTACGCCGTGCCGTATTTTATTATAGGTCTCGGCTCTAATCTTCTCGTTTCCGACAAGGGTATAGAAGGTCTCGTTATCCGTTTAGGAGGAGAATTCAACGAAATAACCCTTACCGACGATAACACCGTACGCTGCGGAGCGGGATCTACCCTTGCAAGATTATGCAATTTTGCAAAAAATATGTCGCTCAGCGGGCTTGAATTCGCATGGGGCATACCCGGCTCCGTGGGCGGCGCAATATATATGAACGCGGGCGCGTACGGCGGCGAGATAAAGGACGCTGCCTTTGCGGTGGATTATATGGACGCGGAGGGAAATATAAAGCGCTGCCGCGATAAGGAGCTTGATTTTTCATACCGTCACAGCTTCTTTACGGATACCGATAATATCATACTGCGCGCGTCGTTCAGGCTTACCCCCGCTCCGCAGGATAAAATAGCCGAAAGAATGCAGGAACTTATGGACAGGCGCAAGGAAAAGCAGCCTATAAATCACCCGAGCGCGGGCAGCGTATTCAAAAGACCAAAGGACGGCTATGCCGCAGCACTTATCGAGGAGTGCGGACTAAAGGGCTGCGAATACGGCGGCGCTCAGGTAAGCCCCAAGCACGCGGGCTTTATAGTAAACGATAACGGCGCTACCGCCGAGGACGTTTTAGGTCTTATAGAACATATAAAAAAGACGGTAAAGGAAAAGAAAAATACAGAGCTGTGCTGTGAAGTGCGTTTTATCGGCAGAAAATAAACACCAGGCACGGCGAAGGGTGAGAACGTTTTATGGAGTTTATAATTATAACGGGACTTTCCGGCGCGGGAAAATCCGTAGCGATGAGAAACATGGAGGATATAGGCTATTACTGCGTGGATAATATCCCGCCGATGCTTCTGCCTACCTTCTATGAGCTTTGCGAGAAATCCTCGGACGATCGCCTTAAAAAGGTCGCCGTGGTCACCGATGTCAGATCGGGAGACGTGTTTGACGACCTGTTCGCTGCGCTCGATTCCCTTAACGCCGACGGCAAGAAATACAAGATACTCTTTCTTGATGCAAAGGACGACGTTCTTCTGCGAAGATTCAAGGAGACGAGAAGAAAGCACCCGCTGTATGATATAAGCAAGGGCTCTACCGAAACCGCCGTGATACTCGAGCGTACGCTGCTCATGCAGGTAAAGGCGCGCGCCGATTACGTTATAGATACCTCTCTGCTTTCGGGCTCTCAGCTCAGGGAGAGAATATCGGCGCTTTTCCTGGGCAACGCCGCCTTCGGCATGACCGTGACCTGCCTTTCCTTCGGCTTCAAATACGGCATTCCGTCGGAGGCTGATCTCGTCTTTGACGTGCGCTGCCTGCCTAACCCGTTCTATATCCCCGAGCTCAAGACACATACGGGGCTTGAGGACTGCGTTTTCAATTACGTTATGAGCTTTGAGCAGTCGCGGGGCTTTGCCGAGAGAATGATCTCCCTTGTGGACTATTCTCTCCCGCTGTATCTCTCGGAGGGCAAGAGCCAGCTCATAATCGCAATGGGCTGCACGGGCGGCAAACACAGGTCTGTGACCATGACAAGGGTGCTGTATCAGCATATACTCGATACGAAGCAAAGAGTTATAGTTCATCACAGAGATATCGCAAAGGATTAGCGGTGATATTTATGTCTTTTTCCAAAGAAACCAAACAGGCTCTGTGCGCCGTACAGACGGAGAGCGACGAGCAGAGAGCAGCTCTCGTTTACGGAATGGCGCTGTTCTCAAAGCAGTTCGGCGCAAACGCCGTTTCGTTCACCACCGAATCCCGCCCGGCGGCAGAGCTCTATTCTCAGCTCATATCGTCCTATGCGGGCGTTATAGTTGAAATGAACGCAAGACTTACAAGACGGGGAGGAGAGAGAAGTCTTTATTCTCTCAGAATTCCCGACAGAAACGACTGCGCAAGGCTTTTCGATATGCTCGGGCATAATAAAGAAAGCCTCAGCCTGAGGATAAACAGGGCAAATATAGACGGCGAAAGCTGCGTTCCCTGCTTTCTCAGAGGAGTGTTCCTCGTTTGCGGCAGCGTAAGCGATCCCGAAAAGGACTATCACCTTGAATTCGCCGTGCCGCATAAGAATCTTGCCGCCGACCTTGAGCGGCTCATCTCGGAGATAGAGGAGATAAACACAGAGCCGCGCACCGTATTGAGAAAGGGCAGCTACGTAGTGTATATAAAGGGCAGCGATAATATTCAGGATATGCTTACCTATATAGGCGCGCCCTATTCCGCGCTGAATATCATTCAGACAAGAATTAAAAAGTCCCTTCGCAACAAGGTGAACAGACAGATAAATTCCGAGACCGCAAACCTGAATAAAACCGCCAACGCTTCCGCAAAGCAGCTTATTGCCATAGAGACCATATCAAAAATAAAGGGACTGAATTCTCTTCCCGACGATCTCAGGGAGATAGCCCGTCTCAGGCTCGAGCACCCCGAATTCAACCTGCGTGAGCTGGGCGAGGCTCTTGCGGTGCCTATAAGCCGCTCGGGAGCCAATCACCGTCTGCAAAGGATAATGGCGATAGCCGAGGAGCTTGAGGGCAGATGAGGAGCGTGTTTTCTTATCTGTGCAGGTTTCTTTCGGACGGTCTGCCGCTTGCGCTGCTGACAATGCCGTTCTGCATAATGATACGGCTCACGCTGCTCCATGCAAGGGAAAGGCGTACTCTTGCCGAAGAAACTGATATGCTTCGGGAGCTTGTTATGTACGGCTTTTTCTGCTTTCTCATACTTCTGTCGGCGCAGACCTTTATATACAACAGCGGCATGAACGAGCTTCGCCTCGTGCCGTTTCAGATAATAACCGAGCAGCTCGGCGATATGAACAGCACCGCCTTCTCGCGCAGGGCTTTCATATTCAATATCATAGGCAATGCGGGCATATTCGTTCCGATAGGTATATTTATTGCATATCTCTTCAAAAAAAACGCCGCAGGCACGGCGCTCTGCGGCTTTTATATTTCTCTTGTTATAGAGACGGTACAACTCCCGCTCGACCGCACCACCGACGTTGACGACCTTATACTCAACACGGCGGGAGCCGTTGCCGGTTATTATATATACAGACTCGCGATGCGGGTCATTGCCGCCGTAAAGCGGGCGGCTTCCCGTGGAGGTGAGAGCTGATTGAAAGAAAAAAAGAAGAGCGACCCCGAGGTGCTCAGCCTTATGAAAAGGCGGAAGAAGGGTCTGCTCAAGATAGTTTTCAGCCGCTTCGGAGTATCGGCTCTGCTGCTGATCCTTCAGATCGTGCTGATATATCTCGTGCTTGAATGGTGCGACGAGGATCTCGAATGGTTTACTATCGCGGCGGGAGTATTCACAGTGGCAATGTTCCTTCACCTGTTCAGGAGCGACATGGACGCCACCTCAAAGCTTACGTGGCTGGTGTTCCTTTTGCTGTTCCCGATACCTATATCCATACTTCTGTGGTGTACCGAAAAGGATATAGGTCACAGAAGACTCAGCCGCCGTCTGCGCGAGATACACAAGGAGACCAAAAAAATGATCCCGCAGGACGAAACCGTGCTCAGCGAGCCCGATATCACGGATTCTTCCACCGACGCCCTGTGCCGCTTTATCAATCTTACCGCCTGCCTTCCCGTATACCGCGATACCGAGGTGCGCTTCTTTTCTCTCGGAGAATATAAATTCGAGGCGATGATAGAGGAGCTCAGAAAGGCAAAAAGATTCATCTTTCTTGAGTATTTCATCATAGACGAGGGCTATATGTGGGGCAGGATATTGAAGATACTTGCCGAAAAGGCGGCAGAAGGCGTTGAGGTGCGCGTTATGTACGACGGTATGTGCGAGATCTCCACTCTCAGCTCGGACTATCCCAAAAGACTTGCCCGTCTCGGCATAAAATGCAAGTCGTTTTCCAAGATATACCCGTTTCTTTCTACCCAATACAACTACAGGGATCACAGAAAGATACTCGTTATTGACGGCAGGGTCGCCTTTAACGGCGGAGTGAATCTTGCGGACGAATATATAAACAGGCGCCTGCGCTTCGGTCATTGGAAGGACACCGCAGTAATGCTCAGGGGCAGAGCCGTAGAGAGCTTTACCCTTATGTTCCTTCAGATGTGGAACGTCAGCGAAAAGAATGAGCAGTGGGACGAATTTTTAAGCTGCAGTCCCGCCTGCGAGGGCAGGGGCTTTGTAATGCCCTATTGCGATTCTCCGCTTGACGGCTATAAGGTCGGCGAGTGCGTGTATCTTGATATGATAAACCGCGCCACAAAGTACGTCCACATCATGACGCCCTATCTCGTTCTGGATAACGAGCTTGAAATGGCGCTGAAATTTGCCGCGCAGAGGGGTGTGGACGTTAAGCTCATTCTGCCCGGCATACCCGACAAAAAGGCGGCTTATGCCCTCGCAAAGTCCTATTATAAATATCTTATCAAAGAGGGTGTCAGGATATACGAATATATCCCCGGCTTCGTTCACGCAAAGATCTTCGTCTGCGACGGCGTAAAGGCGACGGTCGGCACTATTAACCTTGATTACCGTTCTCTCTATCATCATTTTGAATGCGGTACCTATCTCTATAAAACGGACTGCATACAGGAGATAGAGGAGGACTTTCAGTTCACGCTCGGCTTCTGCCGCAGTGTGACGACTGAGACCATAGCGCGCGAAAAACTGAGCTACAGATTCCTCGGCAGCTTAGCCAAGCTTGTAGCGCCGCTGATGTAGCCGAAAAATCAGAGCGTTTTCGACTATATACGCAATAAAGTAGAGAGTATGCTACCCCGCCTGCGCTGAGTGTAGTCTATACTATCTCTGAATATAATGATCCGGAAGGTGTAAAAAAATGAAGAACAGATCAAAAAAATTATCCTTCGGCATTTTGCTCGCCATGCTGCTTGCGGCGCTTTCTCCGCTTGACGCTTACGCGGCAAACGGCTCCGAAAGCGACGGCGGCTCTGCGGCTGTGTTCATCATCATACCGATAATAATCGTCGTGGTAGTGATAGTGCTCATCGCCGTTTCAAAGAATCTCAACAGGAACGTTGCCAACAGAATGTTCTCCGATCAGCAGCCGCCTCAGGGCTACGGAAATCAGCCCGGAAACAGCGCTCCACCCTTCGGCAGCACTCCCTCGCCCTACGGCAGCTCCGATCCCTATTACGGCGATCCCGCAAGACAGAACGCTCCGCAGAACGTCGGTCAGGGCAATTTTCAGGGCTACGTTCCCGGTGTGTTCAGCTCTCAGAGCAATAATTCGCGCCGCAGCAGCTCTCAGCAGAATAACGGCAACGACCCCATAGCGCTCAAATGTCCCAACTGCGGAGCTCCTCTCGGAGAGTCCGACGATATCACCACCTGTCCCTACTGCCGTTCCGTGCTGACGAACGCCAATCTCAGGGCGGGCAGAAGACCGAACGGACCCGTAGATTACTCGGCTCGTGATTCCGTATTCAACGGCTTCGGCGACGATGCCGTACATACCGGCTATGGTGAAGAGAGCTACCACAACGCTTACGGC
>CACWNZ010000115.1 GCA_902762335.1 uncultured Ruminococcus sp.
CGCTCCGCCCCGAACAGCTCCGCAAGACCCTTTTCCGCCTGCAATATAACGCCGTCCGCCTCATAAAGCGTGTCCGTATCGGGCAGCTCGGTAAGATCAAGTGAGAGCAGGTCGGTTTTAATAAAGCCCGAGCATTTATGCCCGGGCGTATGAAAGGGGGAGAGTCCCTTTTTCTGATGTTCTATAAGACTTGTATACAGTGGTGTTCCGTTCATATTATCACTCCGTTATTTCAGGCGGGCTGTCCGTCAGCCTGTTACGTGTCTCGCTGTTATCAGCCGCCTTGCCGAGAAGCCTTTTATTGAGCTTTATCATATAAAATATGTAAATAAAAATATTCACTGCGGACAGTACCGAGATCGGCATGAAATACACGTTTGAGAGGAAATGTATATAGGTTATCAGCGTGACCGTATACATCATGCACAGGAGATATATCGTTTTTCTGTCGATAAAGGCTATTATCAGCGCAAGTATCTCATATACGAAGCCGTATCTCTCGTGCATACTCGGCAAAAGCAGTACGCAGGTGTAGGCAAGCAGAAACGCCATTATCAAAACGCTCTCAAGGTCGGTACAGACCCTTCTTTTCAGCCAAAAGAGCATTATTGCGGCAAGAGCGGCGCCCGTTATGATTATGGCTGGATATTTAAGGATATTATACAGTCCCTCGGCGCTGATGATCTCTTTTCCCGCAAAGAACGAGGCGGCGTATACGCCGTCTGCGGCAAGTCCCCACAGCGAGGGTGAATTCAGAGCCACCGCCTTATATATAGAGGTCTGCTGAAAATAAATGGTAAATACCTCCGATACGTTTCTGCCCGAAGCTATGCCCGCGAGGCTGAGAACGATCATGACGGCGGGTATGACGAGCAGATAGAGAAGATGTGTTTTCTTCCGCATGAACAGAACGAGCGCTATGACGGGCAGAAGAAAAACCGCCTGAAGCTTGAACGTAAAGGCGACCCCGTAAACCGCCATAGCTGCGAGATCCTTCTTTTTCGAGAGCAGATAAAGCGACAGCAGCCCGAAAAACGTATAGATAGCGTCGCACTGACCCCACCACGACGAGTTAAGAATGACGATGGGAGAGAGGTACACTAGCCCGAACGCGGTGACCGCAAGCTTAGTCTTGTTTTTCCCCGCAAGCTTATATACAACGTGCGCGCTCAGTACAGCAAGCAGAACGTCAAAAATGCACGAAAACAGCTTATAGGCATATACCGCCTTGACAGGTATACGGGTGAACAGCGCAATTATCGTCTGATACAGTATGTTATAATCCCCGACCTGCTTGCCGAGTCCCGCAAAGCCGCCCGAGGCTTTTATCTCGTCAAACCACGGCACGAGAAAGTTTTCAAGGTCGAGCGAGGTCATATCCCGCAGAAGCAGTCTTATTACCGTTCCCGCTATGAATATTATTACCCCCGCGATTATCAGCCCTCTTTTATTTCCGACCGCCGTATTGCCGCCCGTTTTTTCTTTATTCATTCCTCGTCCCGCCTTGTCCCTACAGTCTTTTTCCCTGCTATTCTATCACATCATACTTCTTTTGTCCATACCGCCGGCGCAAAGGCTGTGCTCCCGATTCGCGTTCCGCGCGCTTACTTCTTCGGCGTATAATACTTCATGCCCGCGCCCATGCTGTATAGCCGTATTCGCGGCGTAGAAGTATGGAATAACAATGAAGCTGAGCACGAAATCGGCACCGGCGGCTCGCCGGTGCCGCCGCGCGGCAGGAGCCGCGCTTTCCGGCTGCTTCTTCATGAGTTATTATTTCTTCATTCTGTCATAGTTTCCGTACCTGCTTGTTCACAATGAGGGATACGGAGCGTTGAGCCTGTAATTTCCGAAGAGACAACTATTCACTATTCTCTATTTCTCTCCCTCCGCCATTATTCAGTTTTCAGTATTAATTTTTCTATGCTTCCAAAGCTGTAGCCCATGCTTTCCCATTTTGTGAGGAGCTCGTCGAGGATCTCGCAGTTAGTTGCCGAGGTGCTGTGAAGAAGGACTACCGCGCCGTTGTGTATCCTCGGTATGAGTTTGTCAAAGGCGGCTTCCTTTGTAGGCTGGGCATCGTTGTTCCAATCTGCGTAGGCAAGACTCCAGAATATCGTTTTATAGCCGAGCTTCTGAGCCTCCTTCAGATTATCGGTGTTGAATATCCCCTGCGGGGGACGGTAGAGCTTTGTAAGCTGCTTGCCCGTCACGTCGTAATACAGTTTTTCAAGCCCCTCAAGCTCGTTATTGAAGTCTGCGGGATTTGCAATGCCCGACATATCGGGGTGTGTCATCGTGTGATTGCCAACTATATGACCCTCGTTCACCATTCGGCTGACGAGCTCGGGCGAGGTTTTTATATAGTTGCCCGTAAGAAAGAACACCGCCTTGGCGTTGTGCTTTTTAAGGGTGTCAAGAATAGCGGGAGTATAGCCGTTCTCATAGCCCGCGTCAAAGGTCAGAAAGATGGTTTTCTCGTTTGTGTCGCCTAAATAGTATGCGCCGTATTTTTTCAGCTCCTCGACAGAAGCGCTGCCCTTGGGGGTGCCGTCGGGAGTGTTGAAGCTGAGCCCCCACGAAACGGATTCCGCTACAGTCTGCACCGCCTCGTGACGGGAAAGTCCCGTGCCTGCTATCACTGCAAGACACAGCACCGCAAGCGCCGAGAGTATTCCCGCTATAGTTTTCTTTTTTAGAATGAGATACAAAAACACCGCCCCTTTTTACCTTATTGGTAATAGGTATGCGGTGTTTTTCAATTTATGCAGCCGTACGGAGCATAAGCTTTTTAAGGCGGGGACGGTATTCGTCTACGATCTCCGCCGCGGTACTCAGCAGATATTCGTAAGTGAACTCTGTAGGACCGCTGTTGTAAAAGCTTGCGGTGAGTCTGAGATAGACAGTTCCGCTGTGAACGTCGTAGCATACGGTACCGTCCGACAGTCTGCCGTTCATCATGCATACCGCAAGCGAAACGTCGCAGGTCAGAAAAGGCGGTACCCCGTCTGCAAGCGGCGCATAGAGGGTCACGAGCATTTTTGAGCAGTCCGTTCTGAAGAGCAGACTGATATCACCGTCCGAGCCGTTTACTATACAGGCTATATCGCCCTTATCTCTGACGTCGTATTTTATTTCGTTGCGTTCAAGAACACTGCAAAGCCCGGCTGCTGCTGTTAATATCAAAGCAATTCCTCCCTGTAAATTATTATTCCGTATGCTTTGATATTATCACAGGGCAGGCGCCGAAAAAAGCGAATTTTGCAGTAAGCTCTATTTTTTTCCGAGAATTATCCTCCTCATGTCAGAAGCAAGATACAGAGAGCCGAAGATAACTGCGGCGCCGTGATTTTCCTGGGCGAGAGCTGACGCTTTTTTATAAGCCGCTTCAAGGTCTTGCTCCGCCTCGGCGGGAACACCGAACGACCTTACAGTCTCCGCAAGCTTCTCTGCGCTCATGGCGCGGGGATTATCGGGCGAGACGGCTATCACCCTGTCAAACATCGGAACAAGAAGGGAGAGAGCCGTCCGCACGTCCTTATCGGCAAGCATACCCGCCACCGCGACCTTGTATTTTCGGTCAAGGCAGGTCTTTATCAGCTCCGAGAGCGCCGCCGCGCCCCCGGGATTATGCGCACCGTCAAGCAGGACCACGGGCTGTTTTTTCAGCAGCTCGGCTCTTGCGGGAAACTCCGTCTCCGCAAGACCGTGCATTACGGCGTCGTCGGATATCTCAAGTCCTCTTTCTTTCAGTGCGGCAACGGCATACAGAGCGGCGACGGCGTTCTTTATCTGATGCGCGCCGATGAGCGGGGTATAAAGCTCCGTTTCCCTTCCGTCAAACAGCAGATCGCTCTTAAATCTGAATACCGAGCCCTCAAGTCCGCTGCCGATGCATTTTGCGGACGAGATATCGGCAATATACAGTCTGTTGCTTTTCTCCTCTGCGGATTTTTTTACTACTTCGTAAACGCCTTCGGGCTGTTCGCCGTAGAGAACGGTCGAGCCGTTGGGCTTTATAATACCGCACTTCTCAAAAGCGATCTTTTCGCAGGTATCGCCGAGTATCGCGGTATGGTCGAGGGAGATCGACATTATCACCGATGCAAGGGGAGTGTCTATGATATTCGTGGCATCAAAACGCCCGCCGAGACCCGTTTCAAGCACGACTACGTCACAGCGTTCCTTTTCAAACCATTTCAGCGCCACAGCAAGCACAAGCTCAAACTCGGTTATTATCTTTCCCTCGTCCTTCATTGCGGCAACTATCTCCCAAAGCTCCTCTACTATATCGGCAAGAGTCTGCTCCGGTATCATTTCCCCGTTTATCTGGAATCTCTCACGAAATTCGAGCACGAAGGGGGAGATGAACAGTCCTGTTTTATAGCCCGCCTCTCTTAATATCGATGACAGATAGGCGCACACCGAGCCCTTTCCGTTAGTCCCCGCTATATGTACGAATCTCAGCTTTTTATCGGGCTTTCCCGCTCTGTCAACGAGCTCGCGCACCCTTTCAAGTCCGGGCTTGCTGCCAAATACGAGCAGCGAGTTTATTTTTTCAACAGCTTCATTATACGTCATTGTGATATCTTTCCTTTCCCCGGCGGCGGAGTGCCTCCGCTGCCGATTCGCGCCGGCGAGCCGCCGGTGCCGATTCGCGACCACGCGCGCTTGCGCGCGCTTACTTCTTCGCCGTATCATACTTCATGCCCGCGCCCATGCTGAATTGCCGTATTCGCGGCGTAGAAGTATGGAATAACAATGAAGTTGAGCGCGAAATCGGGAGCGGCAGCTTGCCGCCCACCGGTGCCGATTCGCGACCACGCGCGCTTGCGCGCTTACTTCTTCGCCGTATCTTCCTTCATGCCCGCGTCCATGCTGTAAAGCGGTATTCTCCGTTATTCTTTATTCATTTCTCCGGCCGTATTCTTTGCGAGAATGCTTGGGTCATCATGGATATGGGCGCGAAATCGCCTGCGGCAAGCAGATCGGCTATCGCCGCATCGTCCGCCTAGACGCGCCTGTTACGGCAAAGGTAGTGCGCATCGAGATTGAAAGCGACGGAAAAGCCTCGCTCCACCTCTCGCTGCGAAAGATTCCGCCGCAGGATGGCTCGGCGGCGAGCGGCAATGGTCAATCCACGCCAAAGACGCTGCAGCACGAAATCGCCATGGCGTCTGGCGGCGATTTCCTCGCGGACTTCGGGAAGGTCGTGGCGCTTGATGGTTTTGCGTTCACGCCCGGCGAAGGTTCGCGCGCGCTTCCAAAGGGCTATGTCGCGTATGTCTCGGACGACGCGAAAGCGTGGCGTGTTGTCTCGAGAGGCGAATTCGGCAACATCCTCGCCAACCCCGTCAGGCAGGACGTGCGTTTTGACAAGCCTGTCTCGGCGCGCTACGTCAAACTCGACGCCGTCCCCTTCCCGGATGTCGCCCCGGATTGGACGGCGAACGGGGGGAGTTTCGAGTTTTTCGGTTCTGGCGAGAACGAACTTTAAACTTAAGCGAAGGAAAATGAAAATGAAAAGACCGACGGCAATACTCGGCGCCTTCGCGTTTGCGGCAGTTGCATTGGCGGGTGAAATCACCGTAACCGGCAATGGCAGGATAAGCCTCCAGCCGGACAAAA
>CACWNZ010000116.1:0-8392 GCA_902762335.1 uncultured Ruminococcus sp.
GTGCCGCAATAGAGCGCTTCCATAACGTTGAAGGGCAGACCCTCCATTTCAGATGCGGAGATAAGTGCGTCTGCGCTGCGGTAAAGAAGGTTTACGTTGCTTACCTGCCCTAAAAAGCGCGTATGAGTCTCAAGCTCATATTTGTTCACGAGCTCCCTGCATTTATCAAGAGTGCCGCCCTGTCCGGCAAACACGACGATACAGCCTTTGTCCTTTTTTACGGTGCGTTCGAGGGCTTCTATTATAAGAGCCTGATTTTTTCTTGAGGAAAATTCTCCCACGCAAAGAAATACAAGGCTGTCCTTTTCGGCGCCGAGGGAGTATCTTGTTTCTGTCCGTCTTTTTTCATCAACAGGTGGGAGCTTCTCGGTGCAGAGCCCCATTCCGTCCGTAAAATATATGCTACTGCCCAGCTTATATCTTTCCGCAAGGCGCAGATCCTCATCGTTCATTACGATGAGCCTGTCGGTGACCTTAGAGGTCAGCCTTTCCGCCGTTCTGTAGAGCGCCGACCGCAGACCGCGCTTATCGTCGAACATATAGCCGTGAGATATATGTATGCAGTACGGGCGTTTTTTGCCGAGCCTTTTTACCGCCATTCTCATAGCGGCGCCTGCAAGCGTTGAATTGGAATAGACCGTATCATAGGAGTTTTCCTTCATTATCGCCGCAAGCTGTCTTATGGTTTTCAGATTCTGCAATGAAAACGGATTCTTTACGAATTTCAGATCATAGCACCTGTCTGCAAAGGGACAGGCAACGGCGCCCTCGGCAGCTATATCCACTGCCCAGCCGTTTTCTCTGAACAGCTTGATATAGGGAAGGTGAAAGAAAACTATGTGCGACACACGGGAAGCGCATATAAGCAGTTTCTTCATAACAACACCCCATGCGTTATTCGTGAGCAGGTCACATTTTATCGGGCTGCTTTACTGCCTTGGCAGGCATAGACTTGATGAACTTCGTGTAGTTATCGCACACGATGTCCGCAGAGCCGTACTCCTTTATCTGACCCTTTTCGAGCCAGACCGCCTTTTTACACATCTTCTTGACCGACGCCGTGCTGTGCGATACGAACAGGAAGGTCGTGCCGCCGCTGAGCATCTGTGAAATGCGCTCCTCGCACTTCATTCTGAATCTTGCGTCGCCTACCGCAAGCACCTCGTCGGCGATTATGATATCGGCGTTTACGCAGGTGGCGACGGCAAAGCCGAGCCTCGATACCATACCCGAGGAATAGCTCTTCAGCGGTACGTCAAGAAATTTTTCTATTTCCGCAAATTCGACTATCTCGTCAAAGCGGGTCTTCATATATTTTTTGGTATGTCCGTGCATGGCGCCCGAAAGAAAGATATTTTCCCTTGCCGAAAGCGTACGGTCAAAGCCGCCGCTTATCTCGATAAGGGGCGCAATGCTGCCGTTTATTTTGATGCTGCCTCTTGCGGGGCGGATTATTCCGGCAATAGACTTGAGCAGCGTGGATTTTCCCGAGCCGTTCCTGCCTATAAGGGCGAGGGATTCTCCGCGCCTTACCTGAAAGCTGACGTTCCTTACCGCCCAGAACTCGTTATAGCCTACCTTGCCCTTTATCATATTTATAAAGTATTCCTTAACGCCCTCCTCGCGGTTCCTGCTGAGGTTGAACATTATGGAAACGTCGTTTACGTCGATTATAACGTCGTTTTTCTTATCCGCCGAAGCTGCCGCCGCGCTGCGGGGAACTACTACGGTGTCCCGTCCCGAAACGGAGCGTCTGCTGTTGCCCGCTGAGGGGGAGTCCGAATTATAGAAAACGACCTCATCATTTTTATCTGACATGGTGTCACCTCTTACCTGTTGTGAACGGGCTTTTGAAAAAGCCTACAATATAATATATAACTACAGCCTGTGTACGATGATAAGCATCAGATATAAAGGAAGAAGCGGTCTTCCTTTTCCTTGAAGGTGGTAGCTCCGAGCGCAAGCATGAGCAGCGCGTATACGGTACCTATGATAAGCATTTTCTCCGAGGGCATAGTGCCGTACAGAGCGAACGAACGGAAGATATTTATATAGATGTATACGGGGTTGAGATCCCATAAAAAGCGGAACTGCTCGGGGATTATCTCAATGGGATAGAATATCGGCGTGATATACAGCCATACTCTTCTTAATACCTGATACAGATAGCTGAGGTCGCGCAGGAAGGTACCGTAGGCGCACAGCAGCATTCCAAGCCCGAGAGTGAACAGATAGGCAAGTATCATCGGTATGGGTATGAGCAGCATATAGAAGGTTATCGGCACCTGTATGACAAGGCACACCGCTATATAAGGAACTATAGAAAACAGCATGGTCAGGAAGCTTTGCGTAACGGTGGAGATACAGAAAAAGTAGTTCGGTATCTTCATTTTGTTTATAAGATAGGCGTTGTGAATTATGCAGCTCATAGATGAGGCTGAGCCCTCGAATATAAAAGAGAAAAGAAGGTTGCCGCAGAACCAATAGGCGGGATAATGGGGTACGGTCTTTTTGAAAAGAGTAGAGAAAACTATGGTGATGACTATCATCATGAGCAGCGGGCTGAGCATTGACCATGCAACGCCGAGCACGGATTTGTAGTATTTTCTCTTGAAGTCTCTTTTGACAACTTCCTTCAAAAAAGGAAAATAATTCATGAATTCATAAATTCCCTTTTTCATTATATCTCTCCTTTATAATAGGGTAGGTCAGCCGAATGCACTGCTTCTCCAATATAACAGTCTTATTATATCATTGCTTTTTACGTTTGTCTATTATAATTTTGAAGATTTGTACTGTGAGTTTATGACAGTTTTTATGAATAGTGCAGAACAGCGCGGGACAGGGACTGTGATTTTCAAAAAAATGTTGACTATCCAAATACGATATATTAAAATATATACTATGGCGGCTTATGGGTTGATGAAGTGCGCCTGCTATTTTGATATTGCGGAGGTGAGGACGCTTGATAAAACAGTATCAGAATAAGCTGAACGTCGTCCATATCGTTATGGATATCATAATCAGCGTCGCAAGCTCCACGCTTTCGTACGTTATTATGTTCTTTGCCTTTTCAAGCGACGTCTTTGCCCTCGACCGCGGCAACATAAGGCTTATGGTCATCGTGCCGCTGCTCATCGCTTCTCTTCAGGTGCTGTGCAACCGCTCCTGCGATCTCTACCGCTCCTACCGCTCTACGGCGTTTATAAAAGAGGCGGTAAACATACTCAAGTCCGGGCTGATAGTATTCGTCATACTTATCTTTGCGGCGATCGCGTTTTCAAGGCTCTATCAGTTTCAGGTCGCGCTGATGTTCTACTTCTTCATAGAATGTCTGCTCTCGGCGGCGTACCGCTTTTTTCTTAGAAAATTTCTCAGGTATATGCGCAAAAAGGGCTACAACAAAAAATACATCGTTCTTTTGGGCATAAACAACTGTACCGAAAACTTCATCAAAAAGATAAACTCCTCGCCCGATCTCGGCTACGAGATATCAGGCTATTTCGATAACGCCCCGCATTCTCAGCTCGGGCTTACATACCTTGGCAGTTTCAAAAAGGTATCAAAGTATTTCAGCGGCTCTCTGCCCGATGAAGCGCTAATAATGCTCTCGGGCAGATCTCAGCCCTATATGGAGCACCTCATCTCTATATGCGAGCGCTGGGGCGTGAAATTCTCCATAATACCGAATATGTTTTCAAGCTTCTCTTCAAGAATATATATATCAAGCTTTGACGGCATACCCGTAATGAGCATGAGGCGGGTGCCGCTCGACAGAACGCTCAACAAGTTCATAAAGAGAACGCTCGATATAGCAGTATCCCTTCTCATGCTCATAGTGCTGTCTCCGCTTATGCTTGCCACCGCCATTATCATAAAGCTCACCTCGCCCGGCGCGGTTATTTTCAGGCAGGAGAGAGTGGGGCTGGGGCAGAAGCCCTTTACGATGTATAAGTTCCGCTCTATGCGTGTAGAGACCGAAAGCGACCTTTCGGGTACCGAAAAAAACGACCCCCGCTGTACGGGATTCGGCAAATTCATACGCAAGTTCAGCATAGACGAGCTGCCGCAGCTCTTTAACGTGCTAAAGGGCGACATGAGCCTCGTGGGTCCCCGACCCGAGATACCCTTTTACGTCAAGCAGTACCGCAAGTCGGTGCCGCTGTATATGGTAAAGCACTACGTCAAGCCGGGCATATCGGGCTGGGCGCAGGTAAACGACCTGCGCGGCAACGATACCTCGATAGAGGAGCGCATCAAGTATGATATTTACTATATCGAACACTGGTCTGTCGCGTTTGATATAAAGATCCTTTTCAGGACCCTCACAAAGGGTATCTTCTCAAAGAATGCAAGATAGCAAAAAATTGACGGGAGATGTTGTTATTGTTATTCTATACGATAAATAATGCCGTTATCATTCTGTGGGCTGCATTATTCTGCTTCAGAAAGCCCACCAAAACAAAAAATCTCATTTTCATTCTTCTGGCGTTCAGTCAGCTTTTCATTTTAATGGCTTTCAGAAATCATATCGGCTTCGACTACGATATGTACGCCGTCGGCTTCAGAAGCATGGCGCACACGGGCTTTACCACCCTCGAATTCAAGGATTGGGAAACGGGCTTCATTATCTTCACAAAGCTGCTCGGGCTCATACCCGGGCTGGACTATCAGATGTATATGATAATCCTTTCGGTAATAGCCATACTGCCCGCCGCGATATTCATATACAAGAACTCCGACGTCCCGTGGCTTTCTACTATATTGTACGTAAATATGTTCATGTACTTCATGTCCATGAACTTCCTGCGCCAGATGATAGCCGTATCTCTCGTGCTGCTTGCATGGCACTTCATGAAGAACAACAAATTCATTCTTTATGCCGTAATAATAGTATTCGCGTCCTTCTTCCATCAGACCGTGCTCGTGATGATACCCGTTTACTTCCTCATAAAGATAAAGCCCGGTCTTAAGGAGATGCTCATTTACGGCTTCATACTGCTGTGGTTCTACACCGCGTCAACGAATCTTATAGATCTTGTGACGAACTTCTATCACGAGGAATACAAGGAGACGGTATTCATACAGGAGGGCGTGTCGTTCATCTATGCGATACTGCCTATCTTCATAACCGTCTGCGCGTTCCTGCTTATCAAGACCGAGACTATCAATCTCACCAGAGAGAACAGGTATCTGACGAATCTTACCTTTATAGGAACGCTGATGATGATAACCATGTCAAAGCACAGCATCATCGAAAGACTCTCCTATTACTTCATCATGTTCATGATAGTTCTTGTACCCGTTATCTATCAGTCCCTCAAGACGAAGGGCATAAAATATACCACCTCGAACGAGCGTGTGATAAATCTCACATCAAAAAAGAGCAGAACTGCTCTTGCCTTGTCCTTCCTGTTTGTAGTGCTGGGGCTCTCCTGTATGCATTTCTATTACGGGCTTTCCGAAAACGCCCACGGCGCCGAGCATTATCAGACCTGGCTGCACGTTTTCGGCTTATAACGATCTCTGTGAACGAAAAGGCAGCGCCGCAATCGGTTTTATGCGGTGCTGCCTTTCAAAATATGATAAAAAGGAGAATACCGAGATGCGCTACCTCGTCCCAAGCGGACGACACCTCCGCCGCCTCCGGCGAAAGCTCCGTGACCGATGAGAAGGTATCCTTCCCCGTTATTGACACCTCTTCTCTGCCCGCAAAGGTCGACCTGAGAAATTATAACGGAAAAAACTACGTGACCCCCGTAAAGGCCCAGAAAAACGGTGACTGCTGGACCTTTGCCCTTGCCGCCTGCGCCGAAACGGGCTATATGTTAGCCAACGATATGGGAGTTCCCGCGGGAGAGGCGAACGAAAAGGTCGATTTTTCCGAATAATACATAGCGTGGTATATGTTCCACGGAATGACGAAGGACGACGTAAAAACGGGCAGGGTGCGCGCCTCTCAGACAGGAGAGGGCTTTGATCCCTCCGAAGCGGAGAAGAATAATCCTAAGATGTGCTACTATTTCGGTGGAGCCTTTGTACACGCTGCCGATCTCTTTGCATCGGGCTTTGGACCCGTAGATGAAAGCCTGAGCATAAACGGTGATACCCCCTTCACTTATTATGATGATGCGTCCGAAAAATGGGTGCTGCCGATAAATGCCGAATACCGCTGCGCCCCTGTAAATGCATTTCAGCGCAGCAGCCTTATGCTGCCAAGCCCTTCAAAGTATGATGCAAAGGGCAACTACGAGTACGTTCAGGAAGGCATTGACGCCATGAAGTCGGAGCTAAGCAAGGGGCACTGTATCGCTATGGCTATATGCTCGTCGCACTCTGAGATGAACATGGAAAACAAGGCGGTATATTATACGGGAGAGGGCAAAACGGATCACGGTGTAGCAGTGATAGGCTACGACGATAATTATCCGAAGGAAAAATTTACCAGAACGAATAATAAGGGAGAGGTAGTAGAGGGCAGCACGCCGCCTGCCGACGGAGCGTTTATAGTAAAAAACAGCTGGGGCAAAAGCGGCACGGATCCCGACAACGTCGACGACGGATATTTCTTCCTTTCATATTATGACCACAGTATCGATTCTCCCGTGAGCTATGAGTTAGATAATAACTCAGCGGCAAAGCATACCGAATTCAATTACGACCAATACGATCTCATGATGACTCAATGGTACGTGACCGAGGACAGCGACACCGAGGTAAAAATGGCAAACGTATTTGAGGCTGAGGAGGACGGAGAGCTGTTTCAGATAGTATACAGAACGGCTGCCGATAAAACTCAGGTGACCTACGAAATATATAAGGACGTGGAAAACAATGATCCCGCTTCGGGTACTCTGCTTGAAAAGGGAACGGGCGTTCATCTGTATGCGGGCTCGTACAAGACCGACCTCAAGGACGAATATCAGCTTAAAAAGGGCGACAGGTATTCGGTCGTTCTGACGATGAAGCGCGTATCTGACGATAACGGCAAAACGGTGTATACAGAGATGTTCCCGTACGCCGTTGCCTTTGTGGACGGGCTGACCGTGAACGGTATTATAAATGAGGGGGAGAGCTATCTGTACTCCGACGGCAAATGGAGCGATATGTCGGCTATGAAGGACAAGCTTACGGAAAAAGCCTATGAGCAGGCAAAGAATGAGATCGTCTCAAATATAATGCTGCCGCCTGTAACTGACTTCTCCAAGGAAAAAACAGCGGTAGATAATTATCCCATAAAGGCAATTCTTGCGCCTGTAAAGTGATTTTCGGCATTATTCACAGAAAAATCCGAGCTTAATTGGTATATTTATGAGTGTAACTGAAATGCATAATGCCCCGTTGACTTTAGCGCAGTGATGTGATAGTATGGCTTTAGTGAATAATAATCTTTTCAGGAGGCAACAGATATGAGGATCAAGGAAAAGGCAATAGCAGCTATCGCAGTTATGACAGCAGCAGTATCACTCACAGCTTTCACGGCAGGCGCAGCAGGCTTAGGCGCTTCGGACGAGAGCGCAGCTGAGTTCGAGTTCAACAATGAGATAACCGAGGTAACAAGCGTAAGCGACACTATGGTATGCACCGTGACCCTTGGCGAGGACTCTCTCCCCGCAGGAAAATATACGTTCAAGGCGCAGGTAATAGCCGATGCAGAGCTTGAGGATCTCTTTAAGGCATCTCTGTCTGCAGGCACCAACTATGATTATATGGAGCTTATCGACCTCAGCTTTACCGATGAGACAGGCGAAGAGGTCAGCCCGCAGAACGTGCTTGTAAGCATCAGCTTTGCAAAAAACCGTATGTATAATGCAGTGTTTATTTATGAGAAGGGCGTGTTCACTCCTCTCACCGTAGATGTTAGTGACGGCTTTACATTCACGGCTCCTCACTGCTCAAGATTCGTAATAGCTCAGCTCACCATGATAGGCGAGCCTATATCAAGCGAGATCGAAGATGATGACGCAGAAAAGAAGCCCACCGATACTAACAGCACCCCCAAGCCCGGCACTGACACAGTAAACACAGGTGACAATGCAGACACCACCGCTATAGCCTTCACCGTGCTCAGCGTTGCGGCGCTTGCTGCGGCTGTTGTTGCTGTAAAGCGTGAAAAGGGCAAGGCTCAGTAATAAAACATACAAACAGCTTCGGCGCCGACTTAGTTCGGCGCCTTTTTGCATAATGCGGTGCTTTGGCATTATTCTACAAAAAATGCATGAGAATATCGTTATAATAAACAGTGTTATTTTTTGAATGAAATATTGACGTGGTCTGAATAATTGTGATAAAATCAAGATTAGCAAAAAAATGGCATTAAAGGGAAACAATACGCACAAATGATCCCTGCGTTCCCGGCGGAAAAAGAGGATCACACCATTGCAGTAATATA
>CACWNZ010000116.1:8398-9161 GCA_902762335.1 uncultured Ruminococcus sp.
GGAGGAATAATAATGAAATTCAGAAAAGGAATTCTCACAGGCATCGCCGCACTTGCCGCAGCATCTATGACACTCTCTGTCAGCGCAGCGGGTCTCGGCTACTCATCACAGGACGTCGAGTTCTACATCGATAACACCGAGGACGTTTATTTAAGCGCAAAGATTAATTTCCCCGATACAGTAATGACGGATCTCGGCGGAATTACTATAGATGCCAAGCTTCCCGCAGATTGTCTTGATGAAGGCGCTTACATCTTCAAGGCGGAATCAATTGTAGATGAAGATCTGCGCACACGCACACAAAAAGCTCTCAGCGCTTTATATGATGACGAATATCATCTCGCTTCACTTAAGGAGATATATGCGTTCGATCTCAGCTTTACCGATGAGAACGGCAATTTCGTATCGCCCGAGGGTGTTGGAATCACTCTTAATATGTTCTACGAGGGCGGCTGCTCCTACGACATTTTTGTCGAGGAGGCTGACGGTACTCTTGTAAAGGTCGACAGAGAGTTTGTAATGACGGGTATGTTCTTCATTGCTCCGCACTTCTCAAGGTTCGTTGCGGCAGGCTACTACGATCAGTATATCGGACCTGTTCCCTCACCCATACCCGATGAAGATGCCTCAGTGCCTGAGGAAGGTTGGCCTGATAATGACCCCACAACTCCCGATCCCACGACTGCGGATCCCACTTCGCCCAGACCCACAGATAGGACATCTCACGTTCCTTCTCAGAACAGCGAGAGCTCAGTTGACAGCG
>CACWNZ010000117.1:0-2906 GCA_902762335.1 uncultured Ruminococcus sp.
CCTACACCACAGTTCCCGCAGACATCAAGAACTATGAGGTAGACCTCACACTTACCTCAAACGCTACAGGCACGGTCAAGGCAGGCACAACTACTGTTACATATAAGTATAAGTATGTTGAGCCTACAAACCTCAAGGTTCATTACTACAATTCAAACGGCTGGTCAACGGTACAGATCTATGCTTACGATGAGTCCTCAGGCACAGCCAAGGAATTCACGGGCGCATGGGCAAGCGCTAAGCAGATGACCGCAGAGGGCGACGGCTGGTTCTTCGCAGACGTTCCCGATACCGAATCCGCTACAGTTATCTTCCACAACGGCGCAGGCGATCAGGAGCCCGCAGGTGTAGGCACACCCGGCTACAATGCGTCAGGCGAGTGCTGGATAAAGGACGGCAAGGTATCCGCTGCAAGCAAGGTACAGGTAATGTACGTTACCGACGGCGGCAAGACCCTCGGCTCAGAGACTATCAAGGGTATGTCAGGCGATACCTACAAGACCACAGCCAAGACCTTTGAAGGCTACGAGCTTACCGAAACTCCTTCCAACGCAACAGGCACCTTCGGTGCAACTACAACAACAGTCAAGTACGTTTACAAGTCTACAAATCCGGACAATCCTCTTGTAAACAATTCTACAATTTCACCCACTTCCTTCACGGCTGGCAGCAAGTCTACTATAACCTGCAAGGCTTCAGGCGGCACAGCTCCCTATACCTACGGCGCAAGCTACAAGCTCAGCTCAGCTTCAAGCTGGACTCTTCTCCGCAATTATGCTTCAGGCACTTCCATTACCTTCAATCATTCCACCCCAGGCACCTATACCATAAGAGTAACGGCTAAGGATTCTGAAGGAAAGGCTGCTGCCAAGGACTTCACCGTAACGGTCAAGTCCTCAGGCACAACGACCACTCTCAAGAACAACTCAACGATGTCCGCAACGTCTATAACCCTTGGCAGCTCTGTAACTCTGAAGGGCGTTGCTTCAGGCGGAACATCACCCTACACATACGCAAGCTACTACAAGAAGTCCACCGCTACCTACTATACACTCAACAAGGACTACAGCACCACAGCTACTATGACCTTCAAGCCCTCGGCTACAGGTACATACGACGTCCGTGTATATGTTAAGGACAAGACAGGCAAGAAGGCCTATAAGGACTTCACACTTAAGGTATCAGGCTCTACACTTGTAAACAAGTCTACCGTAAACAAGACGAGCGTTGCTGTAAACAACATCGTTACTGTAAGCGGCGCTGCTTCAGGCGGCAAGAGCCCCTACACCTACGCTGCATACGTAAAGAAATCCACCGCTTCCTACTACTCAACTCTCAGAAAGTTCTCATCTACAGCAACGGTTTACTTCAAGCCCACAGCTGCAGGTACCTACTATCTCAAGATAAGAGTTAAGGACAGCGCAGGCACAACAAAGGATAAGGTATTCACCATTAAGGCGACGGCTGCCACTCTTGCAAACAAGTCTACGATGTCGGCAACAAGGATCGACCTCGGCAAGTCTGTAACGCTCAAGGGCGCAGCAACAGGCGGTACCTCACCCTACACCTACGCAAGCTATTACAAGAAGACCTCAGCGACCTACTTCACACTCAACAGGAACTACAGCTCAACGGCAACAATGACCTTCAAGCCCTCCGCAGCCGGTACGTATGACGTTCGTATATATGTTAAGGACAAGGCAGGCAAGAAGGCATATAAGGACTTCAAGCTCACTGTTTCTACTCCTCTTACAAACAAATCCACCGTAAACCTTACCTCCGTACAGATCAACAAGATCGTTACGGTAACAGGCAAGGCTACAGGCGGCAAGTCACCCTATAAGTACGCTGCTTATACAAGAAAGTCCACCGCACAGTATTATTCAACTCTCAGAGACTTCTCAACAACAGCTACTATCTACTTCAAGCCCAAGGCAGTAGGTACCTACTACCTCAAGGTAAAGGTAAAGGATGCTGCAAACAAGATTTCTGAGAAGGTATTTACTATCAAGGCAACTGCACCTGCTCTTGTAAACAACTCTATAGTTTCCGCTACAAGCATTGCTTACGGCAAGTCCGTAACGATAACAGGCGCAGCAACAGGCGGCGTTCCTTCCTATCAGTTTGCTGCTTATCATAAGATAGAGGGCGCTTCATCCTACTCTACGATAAGAGGCTACAACACATACAAGACGATCACCTTCAAGCCCTCAAAGGCAGGTACCTACACTGTCCTTGTTAAGGTCAAGGATTCTCAGGGTACTATCAAGTCAAAGTCCTTCAAGGTGACCATGAAGACTGCTCCTCTCGCAAATGCCTGCACGGTTTCAACGACCAAGGTTACCCTCGGCGGCACCGTAAAGGTGACCTGCAAGGCAACAGGCGGCACAAAGCCCTACAGATATGCAGCTTATGCGAAGTATAGCTCAGGTACGACCTATAACACGATCAAGTCGTTCGGCACCTACACTGCAATCAACTTCAAGCCCGCTAAGTCAGGTACCTACACTCTCCGCGTTAAGGTAAGAGATGCTATGGGTACGATAAAGAGCAAGAACTTCACTATAAAGGTAACCAAGCCCGTCGCCGAGCTTGTAAACACCTCTAAGTTAAGCGCTTCTACTATCACCTATGGCAAGAGCGTAAAAGTTACCTGCTCAGCTAAAGGCGGCACAACTCCCTATACCTACGAGGTATCCTATAAGAAGGCTTCTTCTTCGAGCTACACCTCCGTTCAGAGCTACAGCACAAACACGACTGTAACTATCAAGCCCGGATCAAAGACCACTTATCAGATCCGCGTAAAGGTAAAGGATAAGTCAGGCAAGGTAGCTACAAGCGTTATCGCACTTAACGTTAAGTAAGCGAACGCTCGCTTTACGTCAGGAAAGGCACAGCTCAGGCTG
>CACWNZ010000117.1:2988-8593 GCA_902762335.1 uncultured Ruminococcus sp.
GCTGTAACAGGCGCCGCTTTTTAGTAAGACGGTATTGAAAAGTACGTCATAATTTAGTATTATTAAGCTGTGAACAAAAAGGGGAGGAATCATATTGAAAAGAATAATATCGATCATTCTTGCTATTGCTCTTGTGCCTGCCGCATTATGTATGTCATCATGCGGAAAAAAGAGCAGTTCGTCAAAGCAGAGCTCTAAAAATTACACACAGAGGTATATGGAAGAGACAGAGAAGCAAAGGCTCATGCTGCTCGGTGACGAGGCTGCAAAAAGGGCGGAGGAATTGACAGCAGGCTGTATCTTCCGCAATACCGATTACGATGAGATGTATTCGCAGTACGGCATTACGGGGAAAAGACCCGACAGAGAGGAGGATAACTACCCCTTTATCGTCGTCAAGACCACCGAAAACGAGCCGACGGGTAATGATAAAATAATAGCATGGTCAGAAGCGACTGCGGATAACGAGCTTATGTCGGAGAAGGACGTCAGTGAGCTTAAAACGGTCGTGTGGTGCAGATACTACACAAAGACCGCAAGCTACGGAGGAACCGAAGAAAAGGGAACGAGTGAGGGAGTTCTGATCTATTACGTAGACCCCTCAACGGGGCAGATACTCGATAAGGACGAGATAAAGGCGCGCACGCTTGATCTATACGCTGTCGGAGGGATACCGCATTATAAGATCAACCACGTTGCATTATTGGTGACGATAACAGATCATATCGCGGGGAAGGACAGCTCATCAGAAGACGGCTGAGCACAGACCGCTTAGTGCGTTCCAGGAAAAAACTATGCCCTGAGCCGCATAGCAGAGCAGGAAAATAACCGGCTGATGCGCAAGATAGATGATGAGGGAATGTCTGCCCAGGAAGGCGAGGGGCGGTATCCTCTTTTTGAACATGAATTTCGGGAATTTCTTTTTTACGGCGATAATACCGAGAAAGGCTCCCGCAACGAACAGGAAAAGCCACGGTATTATCGGAAAATAATCGGAGCTGGTAAAGCTTTTGCTCGGTAAGCCGAACATAAACAGATACTCTGTTGAGTACCAGCTGTCGGGAACGCTGATCGCGGGAAAAAACGGAAAGCCTACACTCCGGTAAGTGATATTATAGGTGAATATGAACAGCAGCACGTTCAGAATTATTCCGACAGCGGCAGGAATGAGCTTGAGGTACTTGTTGGCGAGCCCGTAAAAGATCATAGCCGCCGCAAGGAAATGCAGAATACCGAACTGTATCATGTTCTTGCTGCCCAGCGCAAGATAGGTAACAAGGGTGACCGCAAGAGAAACGAGCGCAAGCTTTACTCCGCGCTCAAGGTTGGAATGACT
Source organism: uncultured Ruminococcus sp. (assembly GCA_902762335.1). Lineage (GTDB taxonomy): Bacteria > Bacillota > Clostridia > Oscillospirales > Acutalibacteraceae > UBA1213. The sequence goes on from CACWNZ010000117.1 coordinate 4,325, forward strand.
GAGATTGCAGGCTAAGCCCGAGATCATAATGAACAGTCCCGCAAAATACGGCTCGGCGGGGTAGAAGAAATCCACAAGGACAATGCCCCAATGCTGATCGAAAACGTAGCCTATTGTAAAAAATGCATGAAAGAAAACCATGCAGAAAACCGCAAATCCCCTTAGCTCATCTATTGTATGAATGCGGGGACGCTCTTTTGCGGTTTTCTCAGATGTCTTTTTCGTTTCCGCCTTGGCAGTCTTTGTTGTTGTATTTTTAGCTGTGCCTTTAGACATAATATGCTCCTTATTGTTTTGATAAGCTAAAGCCTATTATAGCAGTAAAACGGAATTTAATCAAGTAAAGTGAGGAAGAATAATGAAAGAGATGACCGTATCGAGAGAGGTAACCGAAGAAATGACAGCTCAGAGGGTCGGCAGCGGCTCTCTCAGGGTGCTTGCAACTCCTGCACTGATAGCTCTTATGGAGGGGACCGCTTGTGAGCTGATAGCACCCCTTTTGGACGAAGGCGTAACGACAGTCGGCACGATGATAGCCGTAGATCACAAGGCGGCTACTCCCGTGGGCAGTAAGGTGACCGTCACAGCCGTTCTGACTAAGACAGAGGGCAGAAAATACTGTTTTGACCTGTCAGCGCGGGACGAGGCAGGCATAGTTGCCGAGGGAAAGCATGAGCGCTTTGCGGTGTTTTCGGACAGGTTCATGCAAAAGGTCGTAACCATGCACGATAGCTGATACCGCGAGATCATTCCGAAAAAAATACAGCGCGGCAGATATTCCGTACGGGTATCTGTCGCGCTGATTTTTTATGTTTTTTCCGCGGCAAGCAGGGATAGGATCTTATCTGCGGTGAACTTCTGCTGTTCCTCGCGGGATATAGCTGCCTTTCCGTCCGTGGCCTGTTCGCCGTAATTGCCGAACTGCGCATGATTGCCGCCCTCGATGATGAATTCCTCATATCCTGCGGGGAAGTTTCCCTTTGCTCTCTCATAGTCATCGTGTTCAAGGACGTGATCCTCGGTGCCGTAGAATGAGTAAAGAGAAATATTATCGGACAGCTTTGAATTTGCATAGGCGCCGAGCAATATCACCGCATCGACAGTATCGCTGTGATGAGCGGCATATTCTGCGGCGGATATACCGCCCATGGAATGTCCTGCGGTCACCCACTTGTCATAGCCGTAGCTTGAGATGATCCTGTCGGCGGCATTGATGTCTAAGATCGCAAGGTGCATCGGCATATCAAGAATAAAGCAGTCGATCCCGCCGTCGGCTATTTGTTTGAGCAGAGGAAGATAAGCCTCGGTCTCAACTCTTGCGCCGGGATAGAATACTATCGCCGTATCCGAGCGTTCGCCGTCAAGCATATAGCCGCCGTCTATTCTTGTTACAGAAGCCCCTTTAGTATCCGAGAGCACCGCAATAGCATCGTCGTCCGCTTTGTAGGTGATGCTGATGAATATCCCCGCCGCGATAATGATGACGGCGAGGGATATTCCCGTACAGATCAGTATATGCGCCCACATAGGCGGCTTTCTTTTTATTCTGCGTCGTATAAGCCCTGCCGTAAGAAAGCAAAGACCGAACACGGCGGCAAGGGCTATGACTGAAATAATGATGTATTTCAAGCCGCTTCACCTTATCAGTCAAGAAAATCCTTGAGCTTCTTGCTGCGGCTCGGGTGACGGAGCTTGCGCAGAGCCTTGGCTTCTATCTGACGTATACGCTCACGGGTGACGTTGAATACCTCGCCGACCTCCTCAAGTGTTCGTGAACGGCCGTCCTCAAGACCGAAGCGAAGTCTGAGCACTCTTTCCTCTCTCGGCGTGAGTGTAGAGAGCACCTCGGAGAGCTGCTCCTTGAGAAGAGTATGCGATGCTGCATCCTGCGGGGCGGGAGCATCGTCATCGGGAATGAAGTCGCCGAGATGACTGTCCTCCTCCTCGCCAATAGGTGTTTCAAGGGAAACGGGCTCCTGAGCCACGCGCATTATCTCTCTTACCTTATCGGTAGGCATTCCTATCACCTCAGAGATCTCCTCGGCGGTAGGCTCGTGACCGTTCTGGTGCAGAAGCTGGCTGGACACCTTTTTGACCTTGTTGATAGTCTCTACCATGTGAACGGGTATGCGTATAGTCCTTGCCTGGTCGGCAATGGCTCTTGTGATCGCCTGTCTTATCCACCAGGTCGCATAGGTCGAGAACTTGAAGCCTTTGGTATAGTCAAACTTTTCAACAGCCTTTATAAGACCGAGATTACCCTCCTGGATAAGATCGAGGAACTGCATACCTCTGCCGAGGTATCTTTTTGCGATGCTGACCACGAGACGAAGGTTAGCCTCTGAAAGACGCTTCTTCGCGGCAACGTCTCCGTCCGAGATCCTTATAGCAAGATCAAGCTCCTCGTCAGCAGAAAGCAGCGGAACTCTGCCTATCTCCTTAAGATAGATCTTGACGGGGTCGTCAATGGCGATATTCTCGGGCAGGGGCTCCGCGTCGGAATCCTCGTTTATGTCGCTGACGTCCGTTATAGAAGTAAGCTCCACGTCGTCAAGCATGATGTCGTCGAGTGTCTCGACTATCTCAACGCCGTTCGTCTCAAGGGTATCGTAGAATTTCTCAAGCTGTTCGGGGTCGATATCCATCTCGCCGATAGCGTCGAGTATCTCCTTGTTCGTGATGTGACCCTTCGTTTTGCCAAGCTCCAAAAGGTCCTTAAGTATAGTTCTCTTGTCGGGCTGTGCTGCTCCTACCATTGTACATTACCTCCTGTATTTCTTTTTCCTATTGCTTCTTCTTTTTTATCCTTGCAAGCTCCTTGAGAAGCTCCTCGTCGCTTGCTTCGGAGATCTGCTCCGGACTCAGCTTTTCCGCCTCGTCCTTAAGGATCTCAATGCATTCGCGCGCCGCATCCATGGGATCCCCGACCTTATGGAACGCATAGAGCATTCCCGCTGCGGCTTTCATCTCGTCATCGGTCAGCTCGCCCGAAATATCCGTCAGCGAAAATTCGTAGCCGTTGTCCCCGTGGGACTTGAGCACCTCATAGATACGCCTGTTGAGCGACGTTGCGAACGCTTCGGGCGAAAGCTCGCCAAACATCTGACTCCCTGTGTCGGGGTTTGTCATGATAATGCATAGAAGCGCCTCTTCCGCCGCGGCGGCTCTCAGCTTGGTGCGTTTTTCGGGGTTTATATTGTTCCTTGCCGCCGAAATCTCGATCTGAGCATCGCGCTGCTGCTGCGCCCTTGCCTGTCTGCTGCCGCTGCGCATATACTTGGTTACCTCTTGGGAAATAGCGCTTTTTGAGATCTCCTGCTCCTGTGAGAGCTTGGATATATAATAATCACGCTCTATGCTGTTTTCGAGCGTGGCTATCATTTTTGCCGCCTCGGTGAGATATTCTATTTTCTCATCGGGTACGTCCATGCTGTATTTTTCATGCAGCTTATTGAAGCGGTACTCAACGTCGTTGCCGCTGCGCTCAAGCAGCAAGCGGAACCTTGCTGGTCCCTGGTCGCCGTGAGCTTTGATGAACTCATCGGGATCCTTTCCGTCGGGTACTCTTACTATCTTTATATTCAGACCTGTCGGTCTGAGAAGATTTATTGCTCTCTGTGTAGCCTTCTGTCCTGCCTCGTCGGCATCGTAGCATATAACTACCTCGTCGCAGTAGCGCTTGATAATAGCAGCCTGTTCCTGCGTGAGCGCCGTGCCAAGGGTAGCGACGGTATTTTCAAACCCTGCCTGGTGCAGTGCGATAACGTCCATATAGCCCTCCACAAGAATGAGCTGTCCCTGAGCCTTCTGCTTGGCAAAGCGCAGGGCAAAAAGGTTCTTGCTCTTGTTAAAGGCAGGCGTCTCGGCGGTGTTAAGGTATTTAGGCTTTATGTCGGACATTATCCTTCCGCCGAAGCCTATAACGTTGCCCCGCAGGTCGATGATAGGGAACATGACCCTGTCGGAGAATCTGTCGATAGGATTTTTTTTCTCATACTGCACTGCAAGATTTGCCTGTATAAGCTCCGCCTCGGAGAAACCCTTTTTTTTCAGATAGTTCAGCAACTCGAAGCGCGATTTCGGCGAATACCCCAGCCCGAAATGGGTTATGGTCTTATCGGTGAGCCGGCGTTTTTTCAGATATTCGAGAGCTTCCTTTCCCTCGGGCGAATACAGCTTTTTATAGAAGAATCTTGCAGCCTCGCGGTTGGCCTCGTAGATCCGTTTTTTCAGATCGCCGAGTCCTTTGCTCTGCCCGTCCTCGGGAAC
>CACWNZ010000118.1 GCA_902762335.1 uncultured Ruminococcus sp.
ATCCTGAGGGTCTTGATACGGGCGTATTTTTTATCGTTGGATTCTATTATGTGCCACGGGGCGTTTTTGGTGCTGGTCTTGGCGAGCATCTCGTCAACGGCTATTTCGTAGTCGTCCCACCTGTCACGGTTGCGCCAATCCTCGTCGGTTATCTTCCACTGCTTTTCGGGGGTGTTCTGCCTGTCCGTAAAGCGTTCAAGCTGTACATCGGGGTCTATATGTATCCAGAATTTCAGCACGACCGCGCCCCAATCGGTGAGCATTCTTTCAAATTCGTTTATCTCGTGATAGGCCCTGCGCCAATCCTTTTCGCTGCAGAAGCCCTCTATCCTCTCGACCATGACCCTGCCGTACCATGTTCTGTCAAATACGCAGATATGCCCCGTCTTAGGCAGCCTTGTCCAGAAGCGCCACAGAAAATGCCTGCTCAGCTCATGCGGAAGGGGAGAGGCTATCGGGTGAACGTCAAAGCCTCTCGGGTCGAGAGCGTAGGTAAGTCTGCGGATATTTCCGCCCTTGCCTGCGGCGTCCCAGCCCTCATAGCAGAGGATAACGGGTATCTTCTTGCGGTAGATCATATTATGCAGCTCGCTTATTCTTGTCTGAAGCCTTTTCAGCTCCTTTTTATACTCATCGTCATCAATGGATACGGAAAGGTCGACGTCCCTGAGCCTCGGCATTTCCTTGAGCGGGAAATCCTCCTCAAGAGTAACGCCCTCAAATCTGCCCTCCTGAACTCCTCTGTCTATCCTCTGTGTTATGAGCCTGAGCGCGTCTCTTATAGCGGTCTTGCGTCTGTTGCCGTCCAAAACGTGCCAGCCGACTATCTCGTCGGTCTTTTCCATAAAATCGTCATAGCACTCAAGAAAGCGCTTGTATTCCTTATGCTGCCACAGATCCTCGGGATCGACTCGCCACTCGGTAGCGGGCTCCTCTACAAGCTGATACAGCCTGTCGTACTGCTCGCTCTTGCCGATGTGCAGGAAAAGCTTGAGTATAAGATAGCCGTTGTCACGAAGCTGTCTTTCAAATTCGTTTACCTGCCTTATCCTGCGGCGGTACTCGTCCTTGTTTATCTCGTGTCTGAGATATTTGCGCACTACGTTCTCCATCCAGCCCGAATCAAGAAAGGTCACCTTGCCGTTAACGGGTATAGCCTTCATATAATGATACAAAAACGGATAGCGTTCCTCCGCCTCGCGCAGTACCTTGGGCGACTCAACGTGATAGAATCTCGGGTCAAGCTCGCTTATCAGCTCCTTTATAAGGCTGCCCTTGCCTGCCGCAGCCCAGCCCTCTATCATTACGATAACGGGCAGCTTCGCCTTCATAAGAAGCTGCTGCTGAGCCAAAAGCTTGGACTGAAGCTCGTTGATCTCCGCATTAAGAGCGGACTTGTCCTCACGCTTTTTTGTTTCAAAATCCCTGAGCATATTTTTACCTCCCTGTGCAGTTATTCGGATATACTATACCACTATTATTATATACTTTACTCAGATATTTTTCAATATGTTTACAGGATTTTGTCATATTTCAATACCGCCTCAGCCCTCAGTCTGCCGAGAGCTATGAGAAAATATTCTTCTGATACTATAGCTTTACGTCCGACTACAGGTAATTTTGAATGAATGATAGAAAATTCACAAACTAAATTGACAAAAAAAATAATAATTGTATAATAGTATGGAAACATTGTTTATTATTTTGTGAAAATTGTCTATATTATTCATATCTTTTGTGATAACTTCTTTGCAAAGCGTGAAAACGCCGACTATCATACCGGGGGAGCCAAACATGAAAATGAAAAGCATATACAAAAATACCGCCATAAAGCGCTCGGTCGCTATGATACTCGCGTTAATAATGATCTTCATGTCAGTAAATACGAGTCTTTTAGTCCATGCAGACCCCGATACGAGGGGAGTAGGTATAAACAATACCGTATACAGACCTGCATCGGACAATACCCCGAACAGATACGAACTCACCTTCCACAGCGACATCACCGGTCTTGACGTTTCTCTTCCGGGCGATATCATAATCGACGCTGCCAACGGAGTATACCTCAACAGGGACGGCACCCTTGAGGTCATGGGCAGTCAGGTCGTAAGGCTCTCGGATAACGAGACCTTCCTCAGCTTTATCAGCGACAATAAGATAACCGATATAACAATAACGTTTGACGACGGCGGAACAAACCTCAGAAAGGATTTCTATTGCTACAGCTCTCACACCCAATCCTATAACCTTCTGCCCGACCCGACCGACCCCGATAATGCGGGGAATATCTATGATATTACCGCAGCTCAGACCCCCGTTTATCAGGTCGACGAGCAGGGCAATACAGTATTGGACGAAAACGATCAGCCCGTCATAGATCATTACGAAAACACCTATACCTATACGTTTAACGAGACCAAGTTCAAAAACAGACTGAATCTCAAAAATTACAGATCGTCACTTATAACGGACTTCGAGGTCGACGTTCATTGGTTTGATAAGGACTCGACTCTCCGCCCCGATAATTTTTTCAGAAAGTCGGATTTCACGTTTGAGAGGACTCCCGAGAACGGAAGCGCCGAAACACCGCCTGTAAATCAGATAAGCTTGTCAGGCTCGCGCCATGCAAACAGTAACCTTGACGTCTACTCCTTTGCAGTGCCTATGTACAGTTCAAGTGGCAAGCTCTACACCTATACAGTCACGAATGCCTCCGAAGCAAACGAAAACTATCTTCCCCCCCGAGTGCAGCGGCAGTGACGTTACCTATGTAAGAAAGACCGATTATACTTGTACGGTATCATTTTCCGATTTTGCCTACAGGCAGGATTACTCTGACGCGCTTGCAGCTCTCGGCAAGGATATAAATTCGCTCAGACCTTCCGTAGACGGCGATTATATAGCCGGTAACTTCAAGCTGTATTTCGTAAACAGCAGCGGCGTGATACAGGAGGTCCCCTTCAGCGCGGACGACGTCGTTATCGAAGACTATATCGGAGCCGACGATCAGATCGATCCGAATAAAAGGGTACTTAAGATAAAGGGTCTTGATGAGCTCAACGACAGGGGAGATCCTATAAACTATTATTTACAGCCCGCCGTTTCTTCCGATGCTATAAACGAGGCGAACACGCTGAGCGCCATAACGGGCAGCGATCCGGAGCTTGACGGAGTTCTTACAGCCAACGACCTCGCGCTCGATTATTATTCTCTCGGAATGAACAACAAAGGTATACTCTTTACCCGGCGCGACAAGCTCTACAGCGGCGGCACGATGCAGTATTCTCTTACGGGTACGGACAACTTCACCGTAAATATAGATTGGCGCGACACCGCTCTTGCTCAGGAGAGGATAGATAAATACAACAGCGGCGTATCCCTCGGTTCCTATGAGGTGTGGAGGGTGCTTGACGACGGCAGCGGCAATTACTATACCAAAATAGAATACATAGGCGAGTGTGAGCTTGACAGGATCCATTCTCACTACGTACAGAGCGCCGATAATGATTCGGGCGTGTTTACTCTTGAATATACCGTAACCTATAATGACAGTCAGGGCAACGAGCACTCATATACGACAAAGTCCGTATCCAAATACGGCGCGGGCGGCAGCAGATATATCTATTATGCCGACGGCGGACCTACACTTACCGATCATTACAATCAGGTCACCGACGGAGCCTACGACCATGCCGATGGCGCGGTAGTTAACCACGGTACCGTACTCAGCCTTCTTTCGGGAACAAAGGCGATAGCCCTTTCCGCCGAATGGATAGCCGCGGCTCGTCAGGGCGGCTCCGCGAATCTTGAGTATAAGCTCCAGAGAGAGGTCACCGACGAGCACGGGGTCACCTCGTGGGAGGACGTTATAGTCAAGGACGAAAACGACAACGACGTAGTCCTCACCCTGCCTCTTGGCACCTTCTATGCGGAGACTATGAAGCTTAGCGGAGCCTTCGAGCCGGTAGATAAATATGACGATCAGGGCTTGGCGTATAATTACAGGATCGTTCAGACTCAGGCTGACAGAAACGATACCGTCGTTTCGGGCGGCTCAAGCTCGTCGGCGGTCACGGATCAGCAGGTAATAATGCTCCTTGATGCGGACGGCTCTATAAAAACCGACGGCGACGGAAAGGTGCTTTTTGACGACGGCAACGGCGGCGAGACCACCTCTCCCGTTATAAGCCTTCAGTACAGGGACGGCAGCGATAACGTTATAACCACCGACCAATATTACGTTACCGCGACGGTAAACAGCGCGGGCGTCGTAAAGTATAAGTATATCCTCAGAAACGCTATCGATATCAACCTTGAAAAAACCTGGCATGGCAGCTTCGGCAGCTTTGATCTCGGCGCAGTAGCCGCAGATGACGACGCATGGGTCACCGCAAAGCTGCAGTATTATGATTATGCCCTGAAGAGCTACGTCGATTTCAAGGAAAACGGCGAGACGGTAGTCTATACCCTCAGAAAAAGTCAGAACGCCGCCGAAAATTGGAAAAAGCAGGTCTCCGTACCCAAATTCGACCCCGACGGTCATGAATATATCTATCAGATCGTAGAAATAGCCTATAACATGGGCTCTCTCGACAACGGCACCGATCACGGCAATATCGAGGCGGAGGCCAAGTTCTTCCCCGAGACCATGACCTACAGAATGGACAATATCATCGGGGACGGCGATGCGGATTCCATGACTATAATGAAGTATTGGATAGATGACGGTGAGCTTGAGTACAGAAATACCGTCAGAGTTGATTTTACCGATCTTCTTATCCAAAGCTCCGACGGTCAGAACTCCTATACCATACCCGATTATTCTAACTTTACTATCAACGGAGAGCAGAGCGGGGAATCCATATACCTCAGCTATGCAAATTATTATACTCAGAATCTCGAAAACCTGCCCACGACGGATCTCAACGGCGACGGCGATCATTGGCGCTATCAGTATGATCCCTCGAACTTTACCGAGCACGTTCTCAACAGAGGAACAGAGCATTATACCTATGCTTCCGATCTCACGGGAGATATCGCGGGGCTTCAGGACGGCGCAAAATGGATCTACGCCGTAAGATCATCAAGCTATAACAGCGAGCTTGCGGTGATAGGCACCAAGCAGTCAGGGGGACAGACCGTAAATATCACCAACTACTGCGATCTCACCAAGGACAGCGCCTATGCCGCATGGCTCAACGCGAATTATAACTACGGCAGCGATCTTCAGTACGTTTATCAGAATAACGGACATTACTACGCCGTATGCTACGAGACCTCGGGCTATTATAACGAGACCACCCAGACCTATAACCCCCACCCGAGTGAGCTGAATATATTCAACTATCGTATCGGCGTTATCAATTTTGAGGTCGATTTCTCATGGCTTGTCGGAGACGCTCTCGATAATGATATAATCACGGGAGTGACACTTCAGATCTCGGGCGGCGGTCATACCTTCAATATCCCCATTGAGGATCTCAAGGACCTGAAAAACAGCAACAAAAAATTCTATATCCTCAACCTTCCCAAATATGAGACAGAGTTCGGCAAGGAAATAGAATATACTATTCAGCAGGTTTCTTTAACCACAAGCTACAGCGAC
>CACWNZ010000119.1 GCA_902762335.1 uncultured Ruminococcus sp.
CGGAAGAAGTCAGCTTTCAATAGAAGCCAGGGTATAAAGAATAACTCCCAAATCTGTTTTTTTACTTTAATGCCCTGAGCCATGCTTCATTGGCATTTCTGCTCCAAGTATAATACGCGGGAACGAAAGTAACGCTTTGTCAGAAACTGCCCCGCGATTATGACACCGGCGGCACGCCAGCTAAGTGTAAAATTAAGATTGGCAACGAAAAACTATCGCAGACCGACAAAAAAATGCCGCCAATAAATTATCTTACAATCGCGAGGAAAAAGCCTTGCATGGTAATAACTTACAACGCGATCATGACACCGGCGGCACGCCGGCGCCGGCGGCGTTGACAAGAAGGGAGAGGGGGTGGTATAATGTATAAGGAGTAAAGGACATTTCAGGACAAGAGTTGTGATGAAATGTTCCTGTATGAAAGGTGTGCTTTAAAATGGCAATGGGTAAGATCCTTATCGTTGATGACGATATTAATATCTGCGAGCTGCTGAGGCTTTATATCGAAAAGGAAGGCTTCAGCGTTGTTATCGCTAATGACGGTGGTCAGGCTATTACGAAATTCAAGACCGAAAAGCCTGATCTTGTGCTGCTGGATATCATGCTGCCCGTTTTTGACGGCTGGATGGTGTGCAGGGAAATAAGAAAGACCTCTCAGTGTCCTATCATCATGCTTACGGCAAAGGGCGAGGTCTTTGATAAGGTGCTCGGGCTTGAGCTGGGCGCTGACGATTACGTTGTAAAACCCTTTGAGACCAAAGAGATAGTCGCAAGGATAAAGGCTGTACTCAGACGCGTCGGCGGCGGAGTTTCTATTGCGGATACTGCCGGCGAAAGCAAAAAAGAGGTGCGCTATGACGGTCTTGTCATAAACCTCACGAACTACGAGCTCAGGGTAAACGGCGAGCAGATAGATACTCCCCCCAAGGAGATGGAGCTTATATATCACCTTGCAAGCAATCCCAACAGGGTGTTTACAAGGGATCAGCTTCTTGACGAGGTATGGGGCTTTGATTATTACGGCGACTCAAGGACCGTAGACGTCCATATAAAGCGCCTCAGAGAAAAGCTTGAGGGCGTGTCGGACAAATGGGCGTTAAAGACCGTATGGGGAGTAGGTTATAAGTTTGAAACGAAAGAGTAAGTTTTTTTCGGGAAAATCCCTTTTTCTCAAATACATGAACGTGAGCGTCATAATAGTCTTTTTAAGCTTCCTTCTGCTCGGCGTTATACTTACCATGACGATCTCGGGCTATTGGTACAACGAAAAGCACACGACGCTTGCCACCCGTGCCGAGAATATCGCCGAATACGTAAGAATGAATCTCAGGATAGCACGCATAGGCGAGGACGGCAGAAACGACTTTGAATGGATAAACTCCGACTACTCGGAATATATGAACGAGTTTCTGCATATTTATGCCGGCGACGTGGATTCCGATATAATTATCGTAGACAAGAACTCGAACATCGTGATGTCCGTGTCGGATAACAAACGTGTCTCTCCGGGAATGAACATAAAAAACGAGATAGTCGAAAAGGCTATCTCGCAGAATACTACCTTTGAAAAAAGCAACCTCGGCGGCGCCTATCCCGACGAAAGATACGTTTCTACAAAGGCTATATACGGCAGAAACGGTCTTGATATCTTAGGCGCCGTCATAATAACCACCAACACCAACGATATAGACAACTTTATGGGCATGGTAATGCAGATATTCATTCTTGCAGCAATAGCCACGCTCTCAATGTCCATACTTGCTATCGGCGTGTTCTCGTACAATATGGTAAAGCCTCTGCGGCAGATGTCCTCGGCGGCAAAGGAGTTCGGAAAGGGCGACTTCAGCGTAAGGGTAAGCGCTACGGGCAACGACGAGATAAAGGAGCTTGCTACGGCGTTCAATAATATGGCAGAGTCGCTTTCGGCATCGGAGACGACGAGAAAGAGCTTCGTTGCAAACGTATCCCACGAGCTTAAAACGCCCATGACCACGATAGCGGGCTTTATAGACGGCATACTCGACGGAACTATACCCGTTGAAAAGCAGGACTATTACCTGCATATAGTTTCAGAGGAGATAAAAAGACTTTCAAGGCTCGTGCGCTCCATGCTCGACCTCTCAAGGATAGACAACGTGCTCGTAAGCGTTATACTCACCTTTGAGCAGGAGATAGACAGAAAGCGGATAGAGATAAGAGGGCTTGATACGATATCCGCAAAGGTGGTATACGGCGATAAGGATCTTCTGCATCAGGTGGTGTATAATCTTATAGAGAACGCGGTAAAATTCACCAACGAGGGCGGATATATCGAGTTCAATATAGTGGAGAGCCTTGAGCGCTTTGACTTTATTATAAGAAACAGCGGCATGGGAATAAAAACCTCTGAGATATAGCATATCTTTGAGAGATTCTATAAGACCGATAAGTCCCGCAGCAAGGATAAAAAAGGACTCGGACTCGGGCTGTATCTTGTAAGGAGCATTATAAGGCTGCACGGCGGCGATATAACCGCCAAGAGCAACGAGGGCGAATATACCGAGTTCGATTTCTATATCCCGAAGAAGTCGGGTACGAAGAAGGAAAAGAAATGATATAAAGGGGGACGGCTCCGAAATGTCCGAAGAAAACGAATACGAAAACGGCTTTGATACGGCGGAAGAGCCTGTCAAGGTCTTAGGTCTTTGATGAGGAGGCGCAGACACAGACGGAAACGGCGCCTATGAGATATTCCGATATTGAGCAGAGCGGCGCAGAGGAGAGCGAGGGCGCGGCATACAGCATTGCCGACGATGAGCTGCTGCTGCCGCAGATCTCTCCGCGGAGGATATCCAAGAAGCTGCTGATAATAAAATCACTTGCATGGATGCTGAGCGTTATCATAGTGGCGGTGGGTATATTTGTAATATTCCGTTTTACCTCGGGCGGCAGCTCCGAAAAAAACACGGGCAATAAGATAATACCCGACAACAATAACGCTGCCTCGTCCTATGCGGAGGAGCTTTCCGTACCCGAGGCGCCTAAGGTATCCGCAGATCCCGACGGTCCGCAGATATCTACGGCAAGCAGCGATAAACAGACCGACACCAACGCGGTCAACGCCGCTTTCAGAAAGGCGTCGCCCTCGGTGGTCTGCGTGACCTCATATAAAAGCGGACAGGACTTTGTTCTGAATAAAATAGGCGACGGCTCGGGAATAATCATCTCAGGGGACGGATATATCGCCACAAACAGCCATGTTGTCGATGATGATATATCAACGGGCGTGCTCGTTACGGTATATGACGGCACGCAGTATCTCGGCACTATTATTGGGGTCGATAAAAAGACTGACCTTGCCGTGCTGAAGATAGATGCAAAGGGTCTTGCCGCAGCCGAATTTGCCGATTCCGACAAGCTTTACGTCGGGCAGGAGGTATACGCCATAGGCAGTCCCGGCGGCTCCAATTTTACAAATTCGCTCACAAAGGGTACGGTATCCGCAACGAACAGGATACTTTCAAGCAATGCCTACATAAAGTATATCCAGACCGATGCCGCCATCAACCCCGGCAACTCGGGCGGTCCGCTCATAAACGAGTCGGGTCAGGTGATCGGTATGAATACGTCCAAGATAATTACGACGAGTTATGAGGGCATGGGATTTTCTATACCCTCAAACAAGGTAGCGGAGATAATAAACAAGCTGATAAAGTACGGCTATATCAACGACAGAGGCACTCTTGCCATAGAGGGCGTTACCTGCAATCTGTATGAATCCAAAAGCAAGAACGTTCCTATGGGTATGGTGATAACCAAAATAGAGGAGACAAGCCCGCTGTATTTGTCGAAGGCGCTTGAGCAGGATATTATTACTGCCGTAAACGGCGAGAGGGTAAGATCCTCGGCCGAATTTATAGACAAGATGAGCAGCTTCAAGCCCGGTGATACGATAACGCTTACTCTCTTCAGAGCGGCAAGCGGCGTAAATACGACGGAATTCTCCTATGACCTGAGCGTTACTCTGATAGAGGACAGCTCACCCGTATCCCGATAAGCTCAGTGACGATCGGGCGGGCATATCCCTGATTTTGGAAATGCCCGTCCCTTTCAATTTTTTTCTTTTTTTTTCTTAAACGTTTTTAAGTTCTTCATAATAATTTTTTTACAATTTCAGCGCAATATTTTTGTGATATGTCTTGAAAAGAATTATAATTTCTGATATTATAATAACTAACAGTATTAGGAAAGGCTGATGACCATGGGAAGAATGTCTAACAAAGATGCAAGATGCGCGTTTGAGGATTCGTTCAAAAGAGCCACGAGTCCGATGATGACTCTGCTGCTTCTTAACGAAAAGCCGATGTACGTTTATAATCTTTCGCAGGAGCTTGAAAAGAGGAGCAACAGCACGTATAAGATGAATTTCCTTTATCCCGTGCTTTACCGTCTGCAGGAGCAGGGCTACGTCTGTGAGCATTCGCAGGAGATAACTGAGAGCCACAGGACGAGGAATTACTATAATATTACCGAGTCGGGCAGGGAATATCTTAAATTCATGCTCGAAAAATACAGAGAGCTGCTTAAGGCGGTGGACACGGTAATAGAAAACGGCATTGACGGCGGCGAAGAGGATCAGTGACCCTCTCTGCGGCAGTCCGAAAAGCAACGGTCAAACGAAAAAACAGCGCGGCGCGCTCCTTACGGGAGAACGCCGTGCTGCGTTTTTTATCAGAAATTATAGGGGCTGGTCGTTTTGTAAAGCTCTGCTGCTTTTGTGAGCACCTTGTTGGCGGCGGGTATGGCAACGGAATAGCTTGAGTTGCCGTATTCAAGTATTATCGAAAACGCAAGGGGGCAGTCCTCATCTCTGCTGAAGCCCGTTATCCATGCGTGAGAAAGTCCGTCGTCACTGACCTCTGCGGTGCCTGTTTTTGCGCATACGTCAAGGGCTCCGCATACGTAATCTCTGCCGTAGTTGGAGCTGACGGTGTAGCTCATCATATCGGCTATCTTGTCGGCAGTCTCCTTGTTCATTATCGCGCTTCCTACAGCAGGCTCGCGGGTCATACCCTTCATGCTGCTTATAAGGTAGGGCATTACGGGAGCACCGCCGTTTGCAATAGCGGCGCTTATCACTGCCATGTTCACGGGTGTCTCAAGGACGGTGTACTGACCCACGCCCGACCAGCCGAGCTCGTTTTCCGAGGCGCTGCTCACGTTGTATACGCTTTCCGCGCTCTCTATGCCGTCGAATTTGATGCTTGAGTTGAAGCCTGCTCTTTCGGCATAGGCGGTCATCTTGTCCTTTCCGAGAGCCGCGGCTATCTTTGCGAAGAATACGTTGCAGGATTGCGAGAGGGCTTCCTTTATATCCACGGTGCCGTTGGGCTCAAAGCAGACAATATCATGCCCGCCGACCTGATCCTTGCCCGTGCAGGTATACAGGCTCTGTTCTATGTCGGGTATCTCGTTGAGGGCCGCGTTTGCGGTTATCAGCTTGAAGGTAGAGCCCGGCGGGTAGGCGGCGGAGAGCGCTCTGTTAAGATAGGCGCCGTCGTATGCGGGGTCGGTATTTATATCCTCGGGTACGTTCTGTGGATCGTATACGGGGGTGCTTACCATGCAGAGTATCTCGCCCGTTTTGTAGTTATATACGAATACTGCCCCGCTGTAGCTGCCGAGAGCCTCTAAGGCGGTGCGCTGCAGGCGGCTGTCTATGGTAAGGGTGATGTCGTTGCCCACGGTAACTACGCTGTCGCCCGATTTGAAAAGCTGCGGCAGCCCGAGCCCGAAGATGAAATTGCCCGTGAACTTGTTTTCGGTGAGGTCTGTGCGGTGTACGGTCTGTATGGCGGTGGCTATATTTACCGAGTCGTCTCCTACAACGTGTACGCACGCCTTGCGGGTATCCTCGTTTTCGTTGTATATCCTTTTGCCGTCAACGCTCTGCGCAAGGATAACGCCGTTGCGGTCGATTATTTTTCCTGCGTTGGCAAGCCCGTATACGCTCGGCAGCTCGTCGTTCATCGGGTTCGTTATCCATTCCGAGGAATGCGCTATAAGATTTACCGTGTGATAGGCTATGCCCGCAAAAAACGCGACCGTCATAATAAAGATCATAAACGATCTTGAGCTTATCTTTCTCATATTTTGCATTCACCTCCAAAGGGTCATAGAGCTTAAGACGACCGCAGCACCTGAGCCTTCGTGCGCCTCTGCGAATAGGTGCGCTCGTCGGCAGCCTTTATAAAGGCAAGCAGACCCCAGCAGGAGATCATGCTTGAGCCTCCGTAGCTGACAAACGGCAGTGTTACACCCGTAAGCGGAAGAAGATCTACAACTCCGAAGACGTTGAGCGCCGCCTGAAATACAAGAAGTCCTGCCGCCGTGCAGGCGGCTATAGAGTAAAACGCCGAACGGCTGCGCGTAGTGACGGCTCTTGAGTACAGCATGAAGCCGCCGATAGTCACGCTCAGCAGTATTGCCGCAAGCAGACCGAGCTCCTCGCTTGCAAGACCGAAAACGAGGTCGCTCTCGGATGCGAAAACGTACTGAAGACTGCCGTTGCCGAGACCTACGCCGAAAAATCCTCCGCAGGCGCTGTAAATGAACGTGTTTACCTGCTGATAGCCCGAGGTGGCGGCATAGTCCCATACGTGTCCCCACGCCTGAAAGCGCTCGGCGATATAGGGCTTTATAGAGAGTATGAGCATTACGCCGAGTATCGCCGCCGCAACCGCGAGTATTATCGTTTTGAAATCGCCCGAGCGCATAAAGGATATTATAAGGAAGGTAATGAAGAATATCAGCGCCGTGCCGAAGTCGCTCATCAGAAAGAAGATGCCTACGCATATTCCGGTGAAAAGAATAAAGCCTAAAAGGTTTTTCTTGGTCTGCAAATGGTCAAGGGTAGAGGCGCCTACAAATATAAAGGCTATTTTGGCAAACTCTGCGGGCTGCATGGATATAGGACCTATTATTATCCAATTCTTAGCGCCGTTCACGCTCTTGCCTAAAAGCAGGGTGAACAGAAGCATTCCTATCGCAAGAAGATAGATGATTATCCTCCATTTCATTACGCGGTCGGGGTCGCCTATAAACCATATCATAAAGCAGTAAACGCAGATGCCGAGAAAAAGAGCTATAAGCTGACTGTAGCCCTGCTTCTGGTCGTGTACGGCGTTGAGGATTATTCCCGTGCCGGAGAGCAGCAGCGCAAGCGATTCAAGCTCAAAGCTCCTGCGCTGAAAGACCTTTACCGACAGCGCGTAGAAGATCCAGCTTATCGCAAGGAATATCGCCGCATGAGGCAGCGCCGTAGTTCTGCCCGAATACAGCATACCCTCAACGGACAGGATAACTACCAGCGCCGTTATAAGCGAAAGTATGAAGCTGCACGAGACTGTGCCGAAGCGCGCGGGCTTTTTTACCTTTTTGCGCTGATTGGATATGGCGGGCGCGTCTGCCCGCTTTAATCTGAGCGTGGTGACCCCTATCGTTATCTTGTCTCCGACGAAAACGGGACACCGCCCGCTCGTTTTTTTGCCGTTTACGTATACTCCCGATTTAGAGCCCGTATCAGTGACGAACCAGCCCTTTTCCCGTCTTAGCAGAACTGCGTGATCCCTTGATACGGTAGGGTCGGGTATCCTGATGTCCGAGCCCCTGCTTCTGCCGAGAGAATTCTCCCAATACAGAACGGGGTATCGAATGCCCTTATCCTCGTCGTCAAGGGCAATGAGAGCGTGCTCGTCCCTTCTGCCCGAGCCGAGAGAAAGAAAGCACAGCGCGATTATGATAAGCATGATAAACGGCGTTGCGAGCCGCAGTATAAAGACTATGAGTTCAACTGTCTCATTCATTGACGTCACCTCTTTTTCCTATCGTTACGTGTCCGGTGTTGCGGTGATCCTGCGCGGCGCGGATATTTATACCCCGCCTTGATATGATAATCCTTCAGCATACCCAAAGGTTACGGATATCCGTTATTTTTCTCCCGATATTACGGGTATCGAGCGGGAATGCATAAAGCGTACGGTAATATCGGGCTGCTCCCTGTGCAGCCTGCGCAGAGTGGAAAGCGTTACAAGATAATCGTCCGGCTCCGCCTGAAGGGCAAGCAGCTTTTCCGAGGGAACGAGCTCCTCGTCAAGCACACGCTCGTCGGGCGCGGCGTCGGCGG
>CACWNZ010000120.1 GCA_902762335.1 uncultured Ruminococcus sp.
GCTGCTGTCGGCTGTCGCCGTGATGCCCTGTTCCATTTTGCCTCTGATAGTTACGTCGCTTGCAGGCATGACAAACCCGAAGGTGTAAACTATCTCGTCGCCGTCTGTGACGTTTTCGGCAGCCTTCTGACAGTCTATGTCATTGCCCTTGCTGTCGGTAACGCTAAGCTCTGTAAAGCAGAGATCCTTTGCGGCTCTGACAAAGAACTGCGCGTTATCGTTTTTCGCGTATTTTCTGATGACCGCGACAGAATCCGTACTGAAGGAGGGAACGCCGCCCGTAAAGCTGCTTATCGTGGCGGTGTATTTCTTTTCTCCCTTGTACGCCTCGCCGCAGACTATCACGTCGGTTTCGGGCATTGCGAACTGATAGGTAATGATCTTTTCTGCTCCGTCCGTTTCAGGCTCGCCGACAGCGGAGATGATCTGATCGACGCCATCGTTGTCAACGGCTGAGATCTCGATATTATCGTAGTCGGCAGGGACTCTCAGATAGAAAGTGACCGTATCTCCCTCTTTGTATCTTCTCTCGGCTGCTGAGGTGTTCTTCTCAAACGAAGCCGAGCAGCCGCGGAAATCATCAAGAGTGACCTTCGGGTCGTTGGGGGAGAAAGTGGGTATTACGATAACGTCCTCGCCGAAGGGCATGAATTCCGTGGTCATGAGCTGATTCATAAGCATAAAGGTGTCGCCGGATCGCTTGCCGCTTACGTCCTTGTCATAGAAGACCGTACCTGTGGACTGACCCACGACCTTCATGTGCGTGGGCAGATAATCATCGTCAAAGATATATCTGCCGTATACCGTGTTGTACAGTGATGAAACGACGATAGGCTCGTCATAGAAGGTCTTTGTATCATAGTCCTCAAGCTGTATATACGCCTTTAGATAGTCGTTTGGATCCCTGATAAATTGGTCGGTATCCATAGAGATCGTTATACCGCCGCTGCATTCTCCGTTGATAGTCAGGTCGCGGGTATAGTTCATATCGAACCAATAGGTATACAGCGTCTCATCTCCGTCGTCCTCTGCAGAGCTGCGGAACAGTGTATGGGTGACGAGCTTGCCGCTGTTGTCAACTACCTCAATATCATCCACTACGTTGCCCTTTGGAGTGCGGATATAGACGTTGACCCTTTCGCCGTAGCTGTAACGCGCCTTCGTTACTTCCTTGTTCTTATCCAGCGAAGCGCTGCCGTTCGTAAAGGTGCCGATATTTACGATCTGAGTATCCTCGGGCATATAGAGAGTGAATTCTGCTGCGGAGTAGGGCATGGAATATTTTATATGATAAAAGCCCTCATCGTCCTGCCTGAGATTTTCAAATTCGGATCTTGCCGCAATAGTAACGGTGTTCCCGTTGGATGTCAGAGTCAGCTTTTCAGGCACAGAGCCCTTGCCGTCAATAATAATATCAAGCTCCTTGCCGCATTCGGTCTTCATGGTTTTGCCTGCGCTGACAGATTTTCCGTCAGAGGCCATGATAGTGATGTCGGCATACTGATCGCGGAACACTGTCGCCGATACGTTCTGCTTGTAGGTGCTGCTTTTGTTGGCGAGTACAACGCTGTAGCCGTATTTCTCATCGTGCTCCTTGAAATCGTCCGAGCCGGTATAGAGAATGTCATTTTCCCAGCCGTCCTGCATTTTTACCTCTCCGCTCGCAAACACCTTTGAGCCGTCCAGCGCCTTATATTTGGTATATGAGGTGATAGCGGGTGCCCAATGTGTACGGGTGTAAAGGGAGCTGAGCAGATACACCTTTGTAAAGCCGTTCCCGTTTTCTCCGGGGCTCTTGATGTGCGGCAGATACTCGGTGGTGCTGTTAAGATAGGAGTCTGTGCTGCAGCCTGTGACAAAGAAATAGTTGGTGTCGAAAAGCGGCGCGAATTTGGTCATTTCAACATCGTCTATCATACGGAAGGTGTTTATGCCGTCCGACATATCCTTGGTAAGATTGACGTAATCGCAGGTGGGGGGATGCATATCTGCGTCCATCCTGATATCTACCGTATGGTCAAGGCTTTTTACCGCCATAGCACTATACGGGTCTTTGAACTGTGACGGGTCAAGAATATAATAGATATGGTTACCGCTTGCCGTATGGGTCATTACCCTGTTGAAGATGAGCGTGCTGCCTATATATTGGCTCTTGCTTAAGTTGCTGCCGTTCCGTATCTTATTGGTCCACACGCCCTCGTCCTTGACGTCCTGCTTGTAATCAACGCTGCTGACGTAGTCCTTGACTGTAAGGGCAACAGGAACCGCGTCCTCGGGCTTCATATAATCAGAAAGCGACAGCCTGACCTTGCCGAGCTCGTCAACGCTCATTTTTGTGTCGAGCATTCTTGCTATCCTGGAGTTGACGCAGGAATCCCCCTCTGTCATAAGCCTGTAGAAGGATCTCTGGTATTCGAGATAGCCCCTGTACCGGTCGCTGTCTTCTCCGAAGGTCTGTCTGAGATATTCTCCCTGCCGGAACAGATATTCGTTATACATCATCTCTACGAGCATAACGGTCATGATCTGCTTTTCCATAACAGCGTGGAGATACTGATACTGCTGGTGGCTGAAGGGATAAGCCTTGTAGGCGAACTGAGCCGCATAAAGCGCTACCGAGCCGCTTGTCAGCGAATCATAGTTCAGTCCGTCGGCAAGCTCGCCTATCAGGTTGGTAAAGACGGTGTTGATCTTGCCGTCCCTGAAAATAAGCTCCCTGAGCTTTTCGGGGGTATTCATTTCAATGGGGATATTCTCCCCGTACATACCCGAAAAAGCCGTAATAAGAGCGTCAACGTCGGCGTTGAGCGCAGCCTCGCCCTTTTCATTGACCGCATCTGCAAGGTAGGTCTTGTATGCGTTGAGGGCGTTGGTCGCGTTGGCGTTCTTTATGGGCTGATCCACGGTAGCCGTCCATTTGCTGTCTACCGCTTTTCTTGCAATACTTATCTCGTCCTTTGCAAGTATGGAGTTTATAAGCGCAAAGCACGCGGTCATTTCCTGTTCTATCTCCTCAAGCTCTGCAAGTATCTGCTCGCAAAGCTCCTTGAGCTCATCGATAGCTATTTCCTCAGAGCTCATAAGTGTCCAGGATTCAATAAACGAAAACGCCTTCTGTACGTCCTCGTTGCCCGTTGCTTCGCCGAGCCAGTCGATTCCCATACAGCAGATGCGCATACCGTCGTCGATGAGCTGATCGACTGCCTTTTCCGCTATGGGGTTTGCAGATACCCTGACGTTGCCGACGAATATCATCGATATAATGATACACAGTGTCAGGATTATGCTTTGTCCCTTGCGGAAAACCGATTTGGATCTTGGTTTCATAGATGTTCACTCCTTAGTTTTATTCTAATTTAAATTGTATAAAAAAAAACATAATAATGCAATACGTTTTAAAAAAACCATATAAATTTTCACCCTTAACGACGCTTGACGCGATAAACGCAAAAAACATTTAACTCGTTTCTTGTTGACATTCTGATACTTGTCTGATATAATTTTGTTAGTAACAGATTTTTTGTTAGGCATTTGTTAGATTATTGTTAGTAAGATCAGATGAGGTGAGCTTATGCAGGAGAATAAGAATACTGAGTATAAAAGAGAATACGCTGACGATATACGCAAAACAATTATCGCATTTGCAAATACCGATGGCGGAACGCTGTATATCGGCGTTAATGATGACGGCTCAGTATGCGGTATTGCGGATACAGATGATACTATGCTCAGAATTGCCAATATGCTCAGGGACGCTATAAAGCCGGACGTGTCCATGTTTGCAGACATGGATGTACGGACAACGGAAGAAAAACCTGTTGTTGCCGTCACCGTACAGCGCGGCACTGCAAGACCGTATTATATAGCCGGAAAGGGCATCAGACCGGAGGGCGTATATATCCGTCAGGGTGCGTCAAATGTTCCTGCAACGGAAACGGCAATACTTGCTATGATCCGCGAAACCGCCGGAGATCATTATGAGGACGCCCGTTCCCTTGAACAGCAGCTTTCGTTTACTCAGGCGGAGGAATATTTCAGGAAGAAAGATATTCCCTTCGATGAACAGCAGAAAAGGACACTAAAGCTGATCGGTGAAGATCACACCTATACAAATCTTGCATTATTGCTGTCCGATCAGTGTACCCATACGATAAGATCAGCTGTCTTTGACGGTACGACCAGATCGGATTTCAAGGACAGAAAAGAGTTCACAGGCTCGCTCCTGAAACAGCTGGAGGATGCTTTTGAATATATCGACCGATTCAATCACACCCGTTCAGAGATCAGAGGACTTGACCGCATAGATAAACGAGACTATCCTACAGAGGCCATCCGTGAGGCGCTGCTGAATGCCGTTGTCCACAGGGAGTACGCTTTTTCTTCAAGTACGATGATAAATATATTCTCAAACCGCATGGAGCTTATCACTGCGGGCGGTCCGGTGCGCGGCATTACAAAGGACGATATCCTGCTTGGGATTTCCGTTCCGCGAAACAGAAGCCTTGCAGATGTGTTCTATCGTCTTCATCTGACCGAAGCACACGGAATAGGACTGCCGAGGATCAGGGAATGCTATTCCGACTCCCCCGTCCAGCCGAAAATCGAAGCAACGGACAATGCTTTCAAGATAACTCTGCCGAACAAAAACAATACCGTCTTGCCGGGGATCGCCTACGCGAGCCTTGAAAGGCGTGAAAAAGAGGTCATAAGGCTGTTTGACACACAGAAAACGATCACCAGAGGCTTGGTACAGGAGCAGCTCGGGTGCTCGCAGACAACGGCAATAAACACCCTTAGTGAAATGGTCAGAAAAGGTCTGCTCGGGAGGATACGCGGCGGGATGAATACGGCATATTATAAAAAATAATTCATCCGGGACTCGCAGCACAGGGACAGATCATTCAGCTTTTCTATGCTCAACGGCAGAAATATGCGATAACGGGCAAGGTATATTCTGCCGCAAACCCGGCAATGGTCAACGCTTATCGGGAGATCGGCGAACGGATATATAAGGCTTGCGGCGAAAACGACAGAGCGCAATACGGCAAAACCCGCAAAAAAGAGCGGTCTCCCGATAAAGCGGGAGACCGCTCTTTTTGCGCTGTTCAATTCATGCCGCGCAGGGCGTAACGGAGCTTATCATTGCTCCGTCTTCAGCACCCAATCCGACACATTGCATTGACAGTCATTATTTTTACCGACAGCCACGACCGTGCCGTCCTTTTTCAGTCCGACCGTGTGATAACTTCCTGCCGACACGGCTATTATATCCTTCCAATTCGACACATCGTATTGACCGTATTTGTTCCAACCAACAGCTATAACTGTTCCGTTCTTTTTCAGTCCGACCGTGTGATAATTTCCCGCCGAAATAAACGCCGCATTTTTTGCACTGATCGCTGCAGACTCTGCAAATATTTCAGCCATTTTATCCGATGAATCCTTATATCCGTTGATCTCGGCAAATATCGGATATGCTTCGTCATATTTTCCGCTGTTATACAGCTCTACAGCATTGTTGTATTTACCTTCGGGTATGATATAGAACACAAA
>CACWNZ010000121.1 GCA_902762335.1 uncultured Ruminococcus sp.
CTGCCGTTTACCTCTGACGCATTTTTGTAACGCATAGATACGTTGCCGTTTACCTCTGACGCATTTTTGTAACGCATAGATACGCTGCCGTTTACCTCTGACGCATTTTTGTAACGCATAGATACGTTGCCGTTTACCTCTGACGCATTTTTGTAATGCATGGATACGCTGCCGTTTACCTCTGACGCATTTTTGTAACGCATAGATCCGCTGCCGTTTACCTCTGACGCAGCACTATCACGTAGCCGAGGTATTCTTTTCTCTGAGATAGGTCGATTCAAGATCTGCAAGATGCAGCTTTACCGCAAGGGGATATTTTTCATAAGCAAGGCTTATCGAGAAGCTGCCGCCCCTTGCCGCATCGTCAAAGCCGCCCATGTGCCAGCGGATAGCCATTGCCTCGCTTGTTTTAAGGCGCATGAAGCGCTCTATAAGAAAGACCGACTTCTCGCCGTGACCGTAAGGAAAGACGTCCTCTACCGCATAGAAGGGCTTTTTCTCCCACTGACCCGTCTCCTCGTTCTTGACGTTCCTTGTAGACACCTTATAGAACTGTGCCTTGCACAGGTCGTGCAGAAGGGCGCATATAGCAAAGCTCTCGGCACTGTCCTTGCCCTCCTCAAAGTGCTTTTCCATAAGGGTATGATAAACGCTCAGGCTGTGCATAACGAGTCCCTGCTCGCAGGCGCAGTGGAACTTTGAGCTTGCGGGCGCCGTAAAGAAATCTGTTTTCCGCAGCCACTCAAGCAGTTCGGCAGCACCGCTGCGCTTTATGTTAGTATTGAAGATCTCAATGAATTCCTCTTTATAACCCATAGCTTTCCTCCTTATTTCATGCTGTCGTTATAATGAGCACGCTCGCCGCCTATGAACTTAGCCCTCGTTCTTGCGCCGGTCACGTTCGCCTCACCTATCCTCTTTACAGAGAGTGTAAGAGGCACGGCGACCTCCTTAAGATGCATACCTATAAGCACGCCGCCTATATCGATGCCCGCATCGGCGCGGATATGCTCAACGGCGACGGGGTCTTCAAGGGTATTATAGGTTATAGTGGCAAACGAGCCGCCCGCCTTTGGCTGCGGCACGACGTTCACCTCATCTCTGAACTGCTTTTCGGCGGCGGCTCTCTCGGTGATTATCGCCCTGTTGAGATGCTCGCAGCACTGCGCGGCAAGAAAGATCCCCCTGTCTTTCAGCTCGGGGTAGATACCGTCAAAAACGGTCTGAGCTATCTCCATGCTCGAAGCCGAGCCGAAGGAATATCCCGCGACCGTGCTTGAAGAGCAGCCGACGACGAAAATATCTCCCTTTTTAAGCCCTGCCTGATCTATTATATCAAGCGCTGCCTTTTTCGCTTGTTCCTTTATTTCCTCATACATCACAAAACACCTCATTAAAGCTGTAAGGCACCTCTTATGAGATGCCTTACAGGGAATGATCGATAATTGGTTATTCCGGCTTATTCGTCAGAGCCTTCTGCCGCTTCCTCCTCTGCGGGAGCCTCCTCGTCAAGGAGAGCCTTCATTGAAAGGCTGATGCGCTTTGTTTCAAAGTCGATAGCGGTGATCTTTACTCTTACCTTCTGTCCTACCGAAAGAGCGTCCTCGGGCTTCTCTACTCTCTCTCTTGAGATCTGAGAAACGTGGATAAGACCGTCTATACCGTCGATGATCCTTGCGAATGCGCCGAACTTGGTAAGACCTACTACCTCTACCTCGCACTCGGTGCCGACGGGATACTTATCCTTGAGTATCTGCCAGGGATTGTCCTCGTCCTTTCTGTAGCCGAGGGAGATCTTGCCCTTTTCGGGGTCGAGAGCCTTGATATATACCTCTACGGTATCGCCGACGTTAACTACCTCTGAAGGATGCTTTATCCTCTTCCACGAGAGCTCCGAGATATGTACCATACCGTCGATGCCGCCTATATCAACGAATGCGCCGTAGGACGTGAGCGACTTGACCGTGCCGGTGTACTTCTTGCCGACCTCTGCATCTGCCCAGAACGCCTCGGACTTAGCCTTGCGCTCCTCCTCAAGTACCGAGCGGATAGAGCCGACTGCGCGCTTTCTCTGTCTTGTCGTCTCGATAATGCGGAAGCTTACCTCCTGCTTGAGCAGACCGTCAAGAGGCTCGCCCCTTGTAGCCGTTGCAAGAGATGCGGGAATGAATACCTTTACGCCGTTTGATACAGCGATAACGCCGCCCTTGACTATCTCGGTGACAACGCCGTTTACAATAGTGCCCTCTTCCTGAGCCTTAACGATGTCGTCCCAACCCTTCTGCGCGTCAAGAAGTCTCTTCGAGAGAAGGATAGTGCCCTCCTGGTCGTTTGTCTTCATAATGATAAGACCGATCTCATCACCGATCTTAACAAGATCCTCGGGCTTTGCCGCAGGATCGTTTGAAAGCTCTGCAAGCGGAACAATACCTGTCTGCTTTCTGCCTACATCAACACGAACCTCAGTTGGAGTGATACCCACAACTACGCCGGTCACTCTGCCATCTGTATTATAATTTTTGAAGGACTCCTCAAGGAGATCTTCAAAATTCGGCTCAGCTTCACTTTCCCGGATATTTTTGATTTCTTCTGTCATGGTAACAAGTACCTCCTTTATTATGCTTGCCGGTGTGGACGCGCCGGCTGTAATGCCTATCCGATCCGCAAGGACGACAGCCTCACGGGGCAGCTCCTCAGCCGTTTCGATAAGATATGTCTCACTGCATTTTTCCCTGCAGATATGATACAGCTTATTCGTATTTGAGCTGTGCCTTCCTCCGATAACGAGCATCAGGTCCGACTCTGACGCAAGTATCTCCGCCTCCGACTGTCTATCGGACGTTGCACTACATATTGTATCAAATATTATAGCATTTGTATATAGATTTTGCAAGATTTTTAAAGAATTTTTCCACTCGGATTTATTAAAAGTTGTCTGCACGACAACACAAACGGGAGTATTTTTCAATAAAGGAAATTTATCTATCAATCCCGTCAGCTCTGCGCTGTCGGTAAAGGTATGATACTCCGAAACACAGTGACCGATAATCCCCTGCACCTCGGGGTGATCCTTATCGCCCGCTATAAGAACGGTCTCGCCGTTTCGTGAATGCTCTGCGACGATGCCGTGTATCTTCCGGACGTAGGGGCAGGTGGCGTTTTTATATTCTATGCCGAGCTGCTCTATCCTGTCTATAACGGAGCGCGGCACGCCGTGGGAGCGAATAACGAGTATCTCGCCCTGTCTTACCTCCTCGGGAGAGGCTACTATGCGGACTCCCTTTTCCTCAAGCTCGCGCACCTTCTGCGGATTGTGTATTATCGCGCCAAGGGTGCATACGCTTTTGCCCTCTGCCGCAAGCTCCTCTACTATTCTGACGGCTCTGCTCACGCCGAAGCAGAAGCCCGCCGTCTCTGCGACCTTTATCATTTGCTTTCCTCCGATATTATCCTCATTGCGGCAATATAGCGTTCATTGAGCCTTCTTGCCGCGCGGAGACTGCCGTCCTCCGCATAAAGCGGCTCTCCTGCGGTAATATCTATCCTTCTGAAAGGCGCTATGCCCTTCGGGGCGGATATATGAACCGGCACGAGGGGGACTCCCGCCCTTGCCGCAAGCAGAGCCGCCCCCGCCTTTGGTGAAAATTCCCTTTTGCCGCGCACTATGCCGCCCTGCGGAAAGATACCGACTATCCTGCCTCGCGCAAGGTGCATAAGAGCCTTATCGGCGGACTGCTTATCGGCGGACAAACGCTTTACGGGAAAGACCCCGCAGGCCCTGAGAAAGCCCGCCGCAAAGCTGCCGTGCGCCGTAAACAGCTCTGACTTTGCCATGAAGAAGATCCTTCTTCTTATCCCCATGCCGAGGGAAAGGGGGTCGAAATAGCTGATATGGTCAGACGCAAGGATAAACGCGCCCTTTGGCAGGTTTTTTCTGCCGTGATAGTGTATCCTGTAAAGGGGTCTTACAAGAATGAGCGCCATAAGGCGAAGGATAGAATAAATTATTGCTGATCATTCTCTCTGAGTTTTTTTATCTCGTCCATGATCTTATGGCTCGCATGGCGGAACTCCGCAGGCGTACCCTTATCAAGACCCAGCTCCTCGTAGGGTATGGGCTTGCCCCATGAGATAGTCACCCTCTGAAACATCTTTATCTGCTTGTTCTTCGGGGTTATGCACACGGGGATAACGGGTGTCTTGGTCTGAAAGGCGACCATTGATGCGCCTGACTTCGGACGAAGGAACTCGCCTGTTTTAGACCTCGTACCCTCGATAAATATACCGAGCAGTCTGCCGTCGGAGACTATCTCCTCAGCCTGCTGTATAGCCTTGCCGTCGCCCGAGCCTCTGTCCACGGGAAAGGCGCCCAGCTCAGTGATGAGCGCCGCAAAGAATTTCTTTTCAAAAAGCTCCTTCTTTGCCATATAGTATATCTGGCGCTTCTGCGTCATGGAAAGCAGAAGCGGGTCATAGTTCGAGATGTGATTGGAACAGACTATGTAAGCGCCCTTTTTCGGGAGATTCTTTTTTCCCTTTACTTTATAGTGAAAAAGGAACTTATACACGGGTATGGCTAAAAATCTGCCTATTATAAACACGAGACTTCTTCTTTTCATATCGTCTGCTCCTTTATGATGCCGACTATTTTTCCGACCGCCTCGTCAAGAGTCATATCGGTGGTATCTACCGTTATCGAATTCTCGGCAGGCTTCAGGGGAGCGGTCTTTCTGTTGGTATCGTTGAAGTCGCGCTGTACTATATCGAAGAGTATCTTATCAAAATCAGCCTTCACGCCCTTCTCCTCAAGCTGGAGCAGGCGTCTCCTTGCCCTTACCTCGGGAGAAGCGGTAAGAAATATCTTTACCTGCGCGTTGGGCAGAACTACCGTGCCTATGTCCCTGCCGTCCATTATGACGTTATCGCGCTTTGCAAAGTCCCTCTGAAGATCAAGAAGAAAGCTCCTCACCTGCGGAATGGCGGACACCCTTGACGCCGCCATGGAAACGTTCTCCTCCCTTATCCTTTCGGAGACGTCGGTGTCGTTGAGGAGTATGTGCTGTTCGCCGTTAAAGAAGATTATGCGGATATCAAGCCCGGAAATCAGACCCTCAACGCTGTCAAGGTCGTCTATGCTGATATTCCTGTCGATACAGGCAAGAGCCACGGCTCTGTATATCGCTCCCGTATCCACATAGATAAAACCGAGCTGTTCTGATGCTTTCTTTGCTATAGTGCTTTTGCCTGCGCCCGCAGGACCGTCTATCGCTACCGCTATCATATTGTTCCCTCCGTTTATCCTGTTATACAATAATTATATCAGATTATCCGAAAAAAACAACCTTTTACTGCGGACAAAAAACCTTTGTGAAACTTTCGATGATATAGACAAAATCAACATTTCGTGTTATAATTATGTTGATATAATTTCTGCCGTAAGTTATCCTTTGCCTGTAATTACATTCTTTTCCGGTAAATGCCGAGACACAGCAGGGATATACATTTAAGAGGAGGATATAAAATGCCTGTTCAGAATAAAATTGTCACCCTG
>CACWNZ010000122.1 GCA_902762335.1 uncultured Ruminococcus sp.
CATAGAGTGAAACGGGAGGTGGATGCGAATGGGAGCCTGAAAAGCTTCAATATCATCGAGCGCCCTGAAAATATCTACTTGGAGCGCAATATCATTGAGGGCATCGGTTATGTGCTGGAGCGTCACGAAACGGTGATTGTGCTGGAGGACGACATTGTCACTTCTCCTTATTATTTGGAATACATGAACGAGGCTTTCGACCTTTATCGCGATATACCCAAAGTGATGCATGTGTCTGGGTTTACGAACCTGGACTTGCCTGTCGATGCTGCACATCCTGAGCAGAATTTCTATTTCACTCCCCACATGAGTGGATGGGGATGGGGCACATGG
This sequence comes from uncultured Ruminococcus sp., assembly GCA_902762335.1. Taxonomy (GTDB): domain Bacteria; phylum Bacillota; class Clostridia; order Oscillospirales; family Acutalibacteraceae; genus UBA1213. The sequence goes on from CACWNZ010000122.1 coordinate 334, forward strand.
CGAGACCGTTGGAACCAATACTACCATCACTTTCAGAGTCGCGAAGAAGCCTTGCAGGGCATGACGGAGAGTGATCAGAAGGAAATGGAATATGGAGGAGTGTTTCCTTGCCTGAAAGGTCTCGACAAAAATCCCATCCCTTGGGATATCTGTTGGGAAATAGCCATCTATAAAGCAGGAGGCCTCTGTCTGACACCTGCTCATACGATGATACGGAACATTGGCTTAAAAAACGGTACACATTTTCGCTCAATGGACATCCTGCAATGGTATGAATACGACAGAGAACCTTTGGACGAACCCTTGCGGTTGGTGCGTGTGGACAATCCCCAAAGCAATCCCCAGACAGAGGCCCTCTTCCGCGAGGCTATTCGAGATTGGGGCATTCGTTATACCATGCTGGGCAAGGTGGTAAGAATGCTATATAAAAATATTCTGCAACCCCTAATGGGAAAAAGAGGCAAGAATGCCGATCGCGTGGAAGGGTGAAAATATGGGAAATATCATCAAAATAGTGATAACGGGAGGACCGTGCGGCGGAAAATCCACAGCAATGAGCCGTATACAGACCCATTTTACTGATCTCGGGTACAGAGTGCTGTTTGTTCCCGAAACAGCGACCGAGCTGATAAAGGGAGGCGTGGCGCCGTGGACCTGCGGATCTAATGCCGACTATCAGACCTGCCAGATAAGCCTTCAGATAGAAAAGGAAAGAATATTTGAGCAGGCGGCAAAAACCATGAGGGACGATAAGATACTTATGGTCTGCGACAGAGGCGTGATAGACAATAAGGCTTATATGGAGCAGGAGGAATTCTATGGCGTGCTTGAAAAGCTGCATAGAAACGAGGTCGAGCTGAGGGATAACTACGATGCGGTATTTCACCTCGTTACGGCGGCAAAGGGCGCGGAGGAGTTCTATACTACGGCGAATAATACCGCAAGAAGAGAGACTCCCGAACAGGCGGCAAAACTTGACGATAAGATAATTTCCGCATGGACGGGTCATCCGCATTTCAGGGTGATAGATAACGATACCGACTTTGACGGCAAGCTGAGAAAGCTGCTGACGGAGATAACAAGCTTTCTCGGCGAGCCCGAGCCTTACGAGACCGAGAGAAAATTCCTGATAGAATATCCCGATACCGCATTTCTGTCATCTCTTGAGAATTGTCAGAGGATAGAGATAATCCAGACCTATCTTAATTCGGACGACGGCAGCGAGATAAGGGTGCGCCAGCGCGGGTCTGACGGGCATTATATATATTTCAAGACGATCAAGCGCAGGATAAGCGGACTCAGATGCGTTGAGATAGAGGAGAGGCTCTCAAAGGACGAGTACCTCGCCCTGCTGATGAATGCCGATACTACAAAGCGACAGATAAGAAAGGACAGGTATTGCCTGACCTTCAGAAACCAATACTTTGAAATAGACGTATACCCTTTCTGGACAGATAAGGCTATTGCCGAGATAGAGCTGACTAACGAGAATTCCGAGATAATCTTTCCCGATTACGTCAAGGTCATAAAAGAGGTGACCGAGGATCTTAGCTTCAAGAATTCGGCGCTTGCGGCTATGGTAAACTGACGGAAAAGACGGAAGGATAAGAATAACGCTTTGTGGCGATGAGGTTGTAAGATGAGTGAGATAAGAGATATTCTTAATGAGCTTGAGAGCTGTGAGAAGCCGGATACCCGACAGATAGAGAGCCTGCTTTATATGTATGCGGATATGCCCGATAAATTTGACGGCAAGATGAACGGAGCCGAGCTGTTTGACGAGCTGACGCGGCTTGCGGTGCTTTGCAAACGCAGCGGGCTGCCCGATGAGGTACAGTTTTTTTGCTATAAAAAGGCGTTTGCCTCGCACGAGCCCGACCCGGAGCAATTTAAAAAATACGGGATACCGCTGATAGATCTGTATTTAAAGCTGCACGGCAGCCATTCTCCCGGCGATGATGATAACGACTGTATCCGTGTGCTTTCAGAGCTGCTGAAAAAATACAGATACAGTCTGCTTGCCAAAAGGAGCACGGCGGATATGTTAGAGGTCTACGAGGCGGGACTGTCCCGTATGCTCTATGAGAGCCTTCCTGCGGAAAAGCTGACGAGGTCTGTTGTTTACAACCTGCTGATACAGTGCTCGAGGGCGGGCTTTAACAAAACTGTTACCGAGGAAACCGCGCTCGGTTTTTTCAAAACAGTGGACACCGTATATTTTCGGTTTTTCCGTTCGGAGTTCATGCAAAGACCCGAGGGCGGTGAGCAGGAATTTGAAACGGTGGTAGAGAGCATAGCGCGCGCCTATGAAGGCATGGCGGATATGCTGCCCGAGAAGGATTGGGGAACGTCGATAGTATATTATAAATTGGCTCTTGAGATAAGGCTCCAATATCTTGACAGGGTATTTCCCGCAGACTGCGGAAGAGGCAGCCTTAACAGATTCGGCAGGCTGCGGCTGATACTGACGCAGATGATCCCCGAAGCGGATATAGTATCGGAGTTTGCAGAGGGCTTTTATAAGCTTCAAAGGGCGTATAAGGGCATAAGGAGCGAGGACGAGTGTTCACAGTACAGAAGACTGTCCGACGAATTTTACGGGACGATAGTTGATATGTGTTCCGATAGTGTGGCAGATACAGAGGCTGCACCTATTTAGGAGGAAGCCGCGGAAACAGGGTGCCGTATTAAAAGCTTTGCTTTCAACAAGCAAAGGCAAGCCGCAGGCTTGCTGACGTTCAGTGGGAGATTTTACTCCCACTGAACGGATATATGGCTCCCGCCACATACTTTGCGGTTATATTCCGAAAAACGTCACGGGGCGGCGCGAAGAATGCCGTCCCGAAATTTTTTGTTTTTTTTTAATTTTTTTCTGTTTTTTCTGTAACCTTGAGCGGGCAGGTCGTATTATTATGCCAAAAGGAGGCTGATCTTATGAAAAACACAAAAATGATCGCACTTATCTCAGCATTGGTATTATCCGTAAGCATGACCGCCTGCAGCAGTAATGAGGCTGCGCCCGCGCCTGCCGGGTCGGTATCGGCAGACCATTCTGTATCGGCGCTTACGCCGCCGACCTCGCTCAAGGGCAGTCCGGAGGACAAGACCCCCGCCGCGACGGAGAAAAACGACGTTCCCGCAGCGGCTTCCGCAGATGCCGGAATAAAAGAGGACGCCGACTATGCGCCCGACGGGGACGGTGATACGATAGCCGCCGAAGCGCCCGCGTATTCCGCCAAGTCGGACAGTATCCGCGCCGAGGTCTATCCTGCTGACGGCGCAGAAGCCTATTCTCCGATAAGTCCCGATGACGGCTACGGCGAGACTGCGCCCGCAATGCCCGAAACTGACGGCGACGTAATAATGCCGCCCGAGCCGCCTCAGCAGCAGCCCGAGGCAGGTCTGCTGACGGCAGGCGAATGGAAGGATAACGAAAATTGGGGCTTCTTCACCAACCTTGTAAACACGGATAAGATAAGCTTTCCGAGCTACGGCGTAGAGCCCCGCTTCAGAACGAAGGTGACCGTAAAGAACAGCGCCGACGGTCAGCCTGCCGTAAACGCGAAGGTAAGCATCTATTCGGAAGACGATTCTCTCTTATGGACAGCAGTTACCGATAAAAACGGCGTTGCTTATCTGTTTACCGAGAACGCAGACACAGAGTTCAGGGGCGTTGCGGAATACGGCAGCGCAAAGACCAAATTCACGGGCAAGTCGGGTACGGATATTCAGAAAATACCTGAGGGCGAACAGGGAACGGCTCAGAGCATTCCCGACGAGCAGAGGGTGAACGGCAATTCGTCGGCATCGGAGATAGAGCTTACCCTCGACAGCAGCGGCGCGGCTTATAAAAAGACCGACGTTATGTTCATTCTTGACGCTACGGGCTCAATGGGCGACGAGATGGCGTATATTCAGAAGGAATTTACCGATATAGCGGAAAAGATCGGTGACGAAAACACGAGGTACTCTGTAAACTTCTACCGCGACGAGTATGACGAGTACGTCACGAAGTGCTTCGATTTCAGCGATAACGTTCAGGCGGTACAGAGCCTTCTTAACGATGAGACAGCGACGGGCGGCGGCGATGCTCCCGAGGCTGTGGACAAGATACTTGCGGAATGCATAGGAAGCAGCGGTTGGTCTGAGGATTCCGTAAAGATAGCCTTTCTGATCTTTGACGCGCCGCCTCATTACGGCACCGAGGCATCTCTTGCGGCGTCAATACAAATAGCCGCCGAAAAGGGCATAAGACTCATTCCCGTGGTGGCATCAAATTCCGACAGGGACACCGAGCTTTTCGGCAGGGCGATCGCCATTAAGACGGGCGGAACTTACGTTTTCCTTACCGATGATTCAGGCGTAGGCAGCTCACATCTTGAGCCTATCATCGGCAAATATGATGTAGAAAAGCTCAACGACCTCATCGTCAGAGTAATAAACGAGTATAAGCAGTAACACGGAGCAGAGTGTCCGTCTGTAACACAGCAAAAGGGCTGCCGCACGAAAAAATGCGGCAGCCCTTATTTCAGTTATCTTTTGCGGCTCCTTCGGGGTCATTGGCGTCAGAAAGACGGCGCTTTGCCTCGGAGTGTCTCTTCTTCAGCCTTGCGGTGCGCGTTACTATAAAGAAAATAAGAAATACGGTTACGGCGCCCACGGGTACGAGAAAGCCGAACAAAAAGCTGAACGGATCCATGCTTTTGCTTTCGTTTGTATTATCGGCGCTCTGCGCCGCCGCAGCTCCTTCATCGGAAATGACGGATACCGCTGAGGAGGTCTCTGACACTGCGGCGCTGTCATCGGCGGAATATACATACCGCGAACAGCACAGCACTGCGGTTATAAGCGTTATTATTGCAAGCGCGGCAGCCCATATACGGGTGTCGGCGGATCTTGAGTGAGCCATATTTTTTCACTTCCGTTATATCAGCTTTTGTGTGTCACAAAAACAGACTGCCGTATTCCGAGTTTCCCATAGAGAAGCATACGGTGTCTGCTATAATAAGGTAGTCGGTGAGATAAAGGCGATTCAGAGCGAGAGCCGAGTTTATTAGCTGAGCCGCCCTTATATCGTCACGGTCGGGTATAGGGTCACTGCAGGGCTTGTTGCGCGCTATGACCGTTCCCGAAGCATCATACATCATGGCAAGACTGACTACCTCCTCGGCATCGGCGCTGTTTTTAACGGTGCCGCATTCAAGGGTATTGCAAAAAAGCCTTCTGCATTGCGAATCAAGCAGCAGAATACAGCTCTCATCGCTGTCGTTGCCGATATACCTGTTCAGAAAGAAGCTCTCGATGCTGTCCGCCGTCAGCCTGCCGCTATGTCTGTCGGGATCGCTGTAGGTGGTCTCCATGACGTCGTACATCAGCTTCAGCATCAGGGCGCCGTTTTCGCTCAGCCCGAAGCTGCGCAGCTCATCTGTACCTGCTTCCAGCACTCCGTGCAGGGAGCCGAAGCGGGAAATAAGATGATGAGCAAGCCGGTTGGTGTTTTTTCTCGGTACGCAGTAAAACAGGAGCATCTCAAGCAGGGTGGGGTCGTCAAAAAGGTCAAAGCCGTTATGAAAAAACTCATCTCTTAAACGGGTCCTGTGTCCCTTGTGAATACCGCCCCTTTTACCGTCGCTCATAACCGATCTCCTTAAAGCTCATTACCCGTTCATTATACACCATTTCGAATTACAATTCAATGATAATCCTGTAAAAAACACGGAAACCTCCGTATAAGGGGGTCAGATACACTTTTTAAGCATATCCTGCTCTGCGGGGAAGACGGTCTCTATTATTTTTTCCGAGCACGGGGGAGAATAGTCGAATCTGTCCATGTGGTCGCCCGTAAAATAATAGACGGGCGGCGCAGGCGCGACCTCATCGTCAAAGGTGTCTATTATTATCAGCTTTATCTTCATCTTATCGGGAATGATATTCTTGATATAAACGCTTGCCTGCTGACCTGCCCTTACGTTATCCTTCATCTCCGCAAGACCCGCAAGGTTTGGCGTAAGCTCTACAAAGGCTCCGTATTCCTCAACCGAGCGTATCACGCCCGCAACGGTTTCACCCGCCTTGAACTGCCTTGCGTTTTCCTCCCAGGTGCCGAGCAGCTCCTTGTGCGTAAGGCTTATCCTGCCGTTATCTATCGACTTTATCACCGCCCTTATCTCCATGCCCACGGAAAGTCTTTCTCTCGGGTGGTCTATTCTTGATACTGATATAGCGTCTATCGGCAGCAGAGAAACAATGCCGCAGCCTATATCCGCAAACGCCCCGAAGGCGTCAAGATGAGTTACTCTCGCATCTATTACGTCGCCGGGTACGAGCTGAGAGATATATTCCCTCATGCATTTTTCCTGCGCCAGCCTGCGCGAAAGCACGGCAACGGGTCTGCCCGCTTCGTTTCTTGTGATGTCAGTAACAACGAAGCAAACGGGTCTGTTCACTCTTGAAATAAGGGCTATGTCCCTTACCTTGCCCTCTCTTATGCCTATAGCACCCTCCTCCCGTGGGATTATCCCCTTTATCCCGCCGAGATCCACAATAAGGTCGTGCGACCAGTCGCATACGACTGCCCGCGCCTCAAGCACCCTTTCCTCGTGCATTGCCTCCGCAAGCGCCGATAATGACTGCATACAGGCGAGATTTTCCGCCGTGCCGATCAGCTTGCCTTCAGGATAGTATCCTGCCATTTTGCCTTCATTCCTTTCTGAGTGAGGTCTTGCCTCTTTGTTTTTTCTCAACATTTATATGTAGTGCAAAAGCCGCTTATGACCCCCGACCGCAAAGTCAGACTTGAATTCTCCGCTTAAGTAGTATAAAATAGTATTGCAGGCAAATGCCTGTTATGTTAAATCGTATATAAGAGGAGACGTGTCAGACAATGAATGAAAACAACGATAATATAAAATTCCTGTCGGCTATTTCTTATATCTTCGTTCTCTTTATCGTGGGTCATTTTGCTGTTGAGAAGGATAATCCCGACCTGAGATTCCATAAGTATCAGGGCGGGGTCCTGTTCGGAGTATTCGCTGCTCTGTATCTCATAGATCTCATAATAATTCTCTGCCTTTCGTTTATACCTGCCTTTCAGATGATGGTAGCCTTTATTCTTACCGCGGCGATAACCCTTGCTTACGTCATGATGATAGCAATGGGCATTAAGGCGGCGCTCAGATTTGAACAAAGGCAGCTTCCCTTTATCGGCTTCTTTGCGGTAAGGCTGAGAGAGACGTATGACAACAGAGCCAAGTGAGCTCTCCCTTCAACAGGTATAATTATATCATTTGCAAACGGCGAAAAATGCTAAAAAAAGGTGAATATCATGAGTGACGATATAATTTCTGTGGATTCCTATGATTTTGACGTGAGAATAGAGCACGGCATAACGGCGGTGCTGTTCTATACTGAGTGGTGCGTGCAGAGCAGGGGGATAATTCCCTTTCTTGAAGAGATAGCCGACGAATACTACGACAGTATGCGCGTGCTTGCCCTTGACATTGAGCAGTCGCCCGACGTTGCATCGGTCTTTGCGATAGACGTAACGCCTACCGTGATAATATTCAAGGACGGCAGGATAGTTGAGCGTATAACGGGCGCAAACCCGCCGAGCGCCTATACCGATGTGATAGACGAGCTTATAGGCTGAGAGAAAAATAACAGGACTGTACCCTTTCACGAGCGTGACGGTACAGTCCTGTTTTATTGTTTTGATGTTTTTCAGTCGAGCATTGAAAGGATCGCCGACTTAGGCTGAACGCCCACCGAGGTCTTTACGGGCTTGCCGTTTTTGAAGACCATAAGCGTGGGTATGCTCATTATGCCGAAATGCGAGGCAAGCTCAAGCTGCTCGTCTACGTTTACCTTGCCGACCTTGATCTGAGTGTTTTCCTCGCCGATCTCGTCAACAACGGGAGAGAGCATTCTGCACGGACCGCACCAGGCTGCCCAGAAGTCAAGAAGAACGGTCCTGTCGCTTTTCAGTACCTCGGCTTCAAAATTCTCTTTGGTTATCTCAATTACTGCCATAAAAACACTCCTTTATCTGAGTATTGTCCTTAACGGGAAATAAATACGTTTATTTCCTTTTCTTTTTGGATTGACGCCTTTTAGCGTTTTTAGCGGCTTCGCGATCGCGCTCATGCCTGCTCGGTGTGTACTCGCTGCCGAAGCTTTTCTGATTTATCAGAGCCTTGACAAAATGGGGATGCTTTTCGGTGAACTCCGCTTCAAGCTCGGGGTGGT
>CACWNZ010000123.1 GCA_902762335.1 uncultured Ruminococcus sp.
GAAATATGGGGCGTCATTGAAGTGGAGCGCGAACAAGGGAGCGTCAGCTTGACGCACGCCGAGCCGCCGGTGCCGATTCGCGGCGCGGCTTTCGTATGGTAACTTACTTCATGCCCGCGCCCATGCTATACGGCTGTATTCGCGGTACGGAAATATGGGGCGTCATTGAAGTGGAGCGCGAACAAGGGAGCGGCAGCTTGCCGCCCGGCGCAATTATTATTTATTCGTTATTCTTTATTATTTATTCATTTTTTCCGCATCTACCCAAATAACGGCTCTGACACCGACCTCATCGGAATAGCAGTCTAAGCTGTCTAAAACTATTTCGTGCTCCGAACAGCCACGGACTATGAGATTTGCGGCTTTTTCAGTTCCCGGATCTCTGAGCCAATAGAAGCAGTACATCGGCTTTACTGAGGGAGCATCATCGCTGAAGCGATCGAAATACAGTCCCCTCCCTATTTTCAGATGATCGGGTATGTTCACGATATCCTCATACGACGGAACGAACAGCTTATCATTTGTGATAACGCACATCCCTTCGGCAGTCTCTGTTTTTACCTCAGTAGTAAGGATCGCGCTGCGTTCGTTCTAGGTAAAGCATTTATAGTAAAATCTGTCGTTCAGATCTTTTCTTATCTCAGTATCCCGCCACGTGACCTCTGTTTTATCGCCCTTGACGGACCAATAACCTGTATGCTCAAAAAAGAAACAGGAAAGCAGCTTAAGCCTGTTCTCTTTTCTGTCGATAACGTGCCACAGCATAGGCAGGCGGATCTCCATATCCGAAGGCACCGCCTCCGGGACAAAGGAGCCGAAGGAAATGCAGTCACCGAGCTTCAGACGAAGCGCCGCCTGACCGATATCGTCAAAAACAGTTCCCATTATCGAATCTCCGCTTGTGATAAGCATAGTCAAGCCACCTTTTGTAATTTTTTATAATGCAAAGCCTGAGCATTTCCGTACGGCAAGATCACGTTCTTGAAAAGCTCTTTTCAAGCTCGTTTTTCGTCATAAAGAAATATATAGGTCTGCCGTGGGGGCAGTATTTAACCTCGGGGCTGCTCTCAAGCTCCCTGACAAGACTGATAAGCTCCTCGGGAGTGCTGTGATTGCCCGCCTTGACAGCCGCGCGGCAGGCGGTGTTGGCGTAGATCCACTCCATTTTTTCGGTAAGCAGGAGCTTTTTATGCTTGGTGAGATATTTTGCTATCTCAAGGAACTCCTCGGTGATCTCAAGCCTTTCGAGCATAAGGGGAACGCTTCTTATCAGCACCGTTCCGCTGCCGAACTCCTCCACCTCGAAGCCCGCATCAAGCAGCGCCTCCTTGTTTTCCATAACAGAAAGGAAATCCGCCTTATCGAGCGTGACCGTGACGGGCTCAAGCAGGAGCTGGGTACTCTGCTCTCTGTTCTGCCTTTTAAGTCTTTCGTATATGAGTCTTTCGTGCGCGGCGTGCTTGTCTATGAACATGAGTCTGTCCTGTCCGTATTCAAGTATGATATAGGTCGAAAAGGCTTCTCCTACGTATCTGAGCGGTACCTCCCTTTTGTCGGCGTCGGTTATGACGGGGACAGCGGGCTGAGGCTCGGGCGCTTTCGGAAGCTCGATCACGGCGGGCTCATCTGTCGGCAATACTGTCGGGTCGGTATCTGCGGAGGGCTCCTCCGGTACGGGCGGCTCCTCCGCAGCCGAAGTGACTGCGGGCGCAGGGGCGGGAAAGTCTATAAGCCGCGCGCGCGGCTCACCGTCACCGCGAGGGACGGAAATGCCGCCCGTGCGGGTCGAATAATACGCCTCTGCAACGGACGAGGGATCGCCCACCCTGTCTTCGGGATACGCCGCAGGCGCGGGCATGAATATCTCAGGCTCGGCAGGGGACTTAGCCGCAGGAACGGGCTTGGAATAGCTGAAGCCGAGCTGTACTCCCCTGTCGGCAGTTCCCGCAAGAAGCTTAGGATCTGTAGGAACAGCAGGTCTTTCAGGCTGCTGCTTCCTTGTATCGAACTCGGAAACGGCGGTTTTTATGCCGTAGTAAACGCAGTCGTATATAGGCTTTTCGTTTGTAAAGCGTATCTCAAGCTTGGCGGGATGCACGTTTACGTCAAGCTCGGAGCAGTCAAGCTCAAGGCTCAGCACGCAGGCGGGGAATTTACCAACCATAATGCTGCCCTTATACGCCTGCTCTATTGCAGCCATGCCCGTTTTCGTTCTGACGTATCTGCCGTTGACAAAGAAAAGCTGCATACTGCGGCTTGCCCTGTTCGCGCCGGACGGCGAGCTGATATAGCCGCTTAGTCTTATGCCCTGATAGGTATAGGACACGGGTATAAGAGTGTCGTAGAACTGCTTGCCGAACACCTGATAGATAGCCGTGGCAAGATCGCCGCCGCCCTGTGTTTTGAGAAGCTGTCTGCCGTCGCGGATAAAGGTAAAGCTTATCTCGGGGTGCGAGAGGGCTATCCTGTCCATGAGCATGGAAACGGTATTGGCTTCGGCGACGTCCTTTTTGAGAAATTTCATTCTTGCGGGGACGTTATAGAAAAGATCGCGGACTATGATAGTAGTACCCTGAGGACAGCCCGCCTCGGAGAACTCAGTCTCAACGCCGCCCTCAAGAGCGTAACGCGTACCCGTCTGCTCCTTTATGCTCTTGGTGATAAGCTCCAGCCTTGACACTGCGCAGACAGATGCAAGCGCCTCGCCCCTGAAGCCGAGAGTAGCTATGCTGTCAAGGTCGTCCTGAACGGCTATCTTGCTCGTAGCATGGCGCAGAAAGGCGTTTTTCACGTCGTCGCGTTCTATGCCCGTGCCGTTGTCGGTCACTCTCATAAAGGTTATGCCGCCGTTTTTTATTTCAACGGTCACTGCCGTTGCATGGGCGTCTATAGAATTCTCCACAAGCTCCTTGATGACAGAGGCGGGTCTTTCGATGACCTCGCCTGCGGCTATCAGCTCGGATACCTGCTTTGAAAGTACGTTTATTGAAGCCATTTATCTATCCCCCTGAAAATGCGGGTCGTCACACCTTTGAGAGCTTTATGAGCTCGAAGAGTATATTCATAGCCTCCATAGGTGTCAGCTTGTTTATATCCACGGCGCGCAGGCGCTTTTCCACCTCTGTCTCCTCATGCACGAGAGAAAGCTGAGCCTGCTCCTCCTGCTTCTGAACGCGCTTTTTGGGTCTCGTGTCCTTGCTCTCAAGCTCAGAGAGTATCTTTTTTGCCCTTGCTATAACGCTTTCGGGCAGTCCCGCAAGCTTTGCCACCTCAACGCCGTAGCTCTCGTCGGCGGCGCCGGGTATTATCCTGCGCAGGAAGGTTATATCATCGCCGCGCTTTATTGCGGCTATATTGTAGTTCTTTACTCCCTTCACGGTGTTCTCAAGCACTGTGAGCTCGTGATAATGAGTAGCGAAAAGGGTCTTTGCGCCGAGGGTCTTTTTATCCGCGGCAAACTCAAGCACGGCTCTTGCTATGCTCATGCCGTCAAAGGTAGAGGTACCCCTGCCTATCTCGTCAAGAATGAGCAGACTGTCGGCGGTGGCGTTTTTGAGTATGTAGGCGACCTCGTTCATCTCGACCATAAAGGTGGACTGTCCCGTGGAGAGGTCGTCGGAAGCGCCTATTCTTGTGAATATGCTGTCGACCACGGAGATCTCGGCATATTTTGCGGGGACGAATGAGCCTATCTGCGCCATGAGCACTATAAGCGCCACCTGCCGCATGAAGGTAGACTTGCCCGCCATATTGGGACCCGTAATGATAGCCACGCGGTTATCGCCCTTATCAAGAAGAACGTCATTGGGTACGAAGCTCTGATCCTCAAGCAGCCGTTCCACAACGGGGTGGCGGCTGTCCTGAAGCTTTATAACACCGCTGTTTGTCAGTACGGGGCAGTAGTAGTCGTAATCATAAGCCGCCTGAGCAAGAGATGCGGCGACGTCAAGAGAGGCTATTGCCGACGCCGTTCTGCTTATCCTGTCAAGAGCCCCCGCAACGGTATTGCGCAGCTTTTCAAGTATGGAATATTCAAGCTCACATATCCTGTCCTTTGCGCCGAGGATACGCTGCTCAAGCTCCTTGAGTTCCTGCGTGATATAGCGCTCGCCGCCCACGAGGGTCTGCTTGCGTATATAGTCCTCGGGAACGAGCTCCTTATAGGAATTAGACACCTCTATATAATAGCCGAACACTCGGTTGTAGCCTATCTTAAGCTTGGGAATGCCTGTTTTTTCGCGTTCGCGCGCCTCAATGCCCGCAAGCATGGACGAGCCGTTGTTCATGATATACCTCAGCTCGTCAAGCTCGCTGCTGCAGCCCTCTTTTATCATACCGCCCTCTCTCACGCTGAAGGGCGGCTCGTCTACTATATTGGTATCTATCAGGTCACAGATATCCTCAAGCTCGTCGATATTCTCATATACGGAAATGAGCAGGCTGCTTTTTGCCTGAGAGGCGCATTTTTTTATTTCGGGCAGCTTTTTGAGCGCCGCGCACATGGATCGCAGCTCTCTTGCGTTAGCCGTGCCGTATACCATTCTTGTAACGGAGCGCTGTATATCCGTAACGCCCTTGAGAGCGTCGCGTATCTCCGAGCGCAGCATGATGTTGTCATAAAGCTCGCTGACGGCGTTCTGTCTGCGGGTTATTGCGGCAATGCTGACAAGAGGCTTTTCTATACAGCTTTTGATGAGCCTTTTGCCCATTGCGGTTTTTGTTTTGTCAAGAACGGCAAGAAGGCAGGCCTCCTTGTTTTTGCTGTTCATCGGCTCGGTAAGCTCAAGATTCCTTCTTGTGTTGAAGTCGATATGAACAAACTGTTCCTCTTTATACAGCTCGACCCTTGTAATGCGCTCAAGCCCGTTCTTCTGAGTTTCGCGCAGATAGCCGAGCAGCGCTCCGAGCGCAGAAACGGCGCGGGGCTTATCCGAAAGAGAAAGCTCCGAAAGAGACTCCCTGCCGAATTGGGACAGAATGGTCTTTTCGCAGACCGACAGGTCGAAGCGCTCGTCATCAAGCATGGTCACGCTTGCGGTGAGCTTACGTACTGTTCTCGGCGGTATAGACGGCGCAGAGAAAGTTATTGCTGTTATCGTCGAGCATAGCGCTCTCGGTCACGGTGCCGGGAGTAACTATTCTTATTATCTCGCGCTTTACAAGTCCCTTCGCCTTTGAGGGATCCTCGGTCTGCTCGCATATACCCACCTTATAGCCCTTTTTGATGAGCTTTGCGATGTAGGTCTCGGCGCTGTGAAAGGGAACTCCGCACATGGGCGCGCGCTCCTCAAGTCCGCAGTCCTTTCCCGTAAGGGTAAGACCCAGCTCAGCCGAGACGAGCTTTGCATCGTCAAAGAACATCTCGTAGAAATCCCCTACCCTGAAAAGCACTATCGTATCCTTATTTTTTTCCTTCACGTTCAGATACTGCTGCATTAGCGGAGACAGTCCTGCCATGCGCTTCACCCCTTTTGATATTTTACAGGATCTTCAGCCGCAGCCGCCGCAGGTGGCGCAGCTTCCCGAGCAGGAAGGCGAATAATCCGCCGTTTCGGGATCCTCGCCCTCAAAGGACTTCTGTATGATAGCGCTTATGCGGTTCATAAGGACGTCATAGCTGTCCTTTGCATCGTTGTATGCCATCATGCTCTCGTTAGACATGATCTCGCCGTAGCAGCGGCGCATCTCACGGCTTATGCGCTGTATCTTCTCGCTGTCGCGCTCCTCCTCGGGCTTCTCCGTCTCCTCGCTGAGCTCCGTCCTCCTGTCGCTGAACTGTGAGATTATCTTCTGCAGTGACTCGTCATTGTCGGCATTCTGCTTTGCAAGCTGATACCTGATAAAAACGTCCTCCTGCTGTATCTTCTTGCCCAGCTCTCTCGTAAGAGCAATAACGTCAAGCTCGGTGATGTTCTTGTTTTCCATTTTTCATTACTCCTTTGAATTATTTATCTGAAGCCTTATACAAGCCTTCCTCTTAAAATGAAGTTTCCTGCCTCGGTGACCTCCGCCGTCATGAAGCTGCCTATCAGCTCAGGGCTTCCGGGGACCTCGACCACTATGCCGCCGTGGGTCCTTGCGTTGAGTATGCCCTCTCTCGCCTGCTCCTCTATGAGCACGCGGTACTGTCTGCCGACCATTGAAGCCGTGCGCCTTGCGGATATGCTCTCCTGAAGCCTGAGCAGCTCGCCCATTCGGCGTGCCTTGTCCTCGTGGGTGTAGGGGTCGGGCATTTTAGCGGCAGGAGTACCCTGGCGCGGCGAATATATGAATGTAAAAAGCGAGGTGAACTCTACTCTTCTGATGAGCTCGAGGGTCTGCTGAAAGTCCTCCTCCGTTTCACCGGGGAAGCCGACGATAACGTCGCTCGTCAGAGCAAGATCCTTTATGCGCTTCTTGGCGTAATCTACTATCTCCATGTATTTTTCTATGTCGTAGTGCCTGTTCATCAGTCTGAGTATCCTGTCGCTGCCGCTCTGGAACGGCAGATGAAGGTGCGGCGATATTTTAGGATTGTCGGCTATAACGTCGATGAGTTCCTTTGAGGCGTCCTTCGGGTGCGAGGTCATAAAGCTTATCCAAAAGTCGCCCTCTATTTCGGCTACCCTCCTTAGCAGCTCGGGAAAGCTCGTTTTCGTTTCGAGCCCCTTGCCGTAGGAATTGACGTTCTGACCGAGAAGTGTTATCTCCTTATATCCCGAGGCTATCATGTTGCGGGCTTCGTCTATCACCATTTCGGGCTGCCTGCTCCTCTCCCGTCCTCTGACGTGAGGGACTATGCAGTAGGTACAGAAGTTATCGCAGCCGTACATTATGGGCAGCCAGCCCTTGAAGCTGCCGTCCCTGTGTACGGGCAGGCCCTCGTATACCCTGCCGTCGTCGCTGCCCCTTTCTATGAGCCTTTTGCTGCCGGTTACGGCATTATAAAGCAGCTCGGGAAAGCGGTGTATGACGTGAGTGCCGAACACGAGTGAAACGTATGGAAAGCTCTTGTATATCTTTTCGGCAATATGCTCCTGCTCCATCATGCAGCCGCACAGAGCTATCAGCAGAGAGGGCTTTTTTCTCTTGAGCGCCTTGAGCGCGCCTACGTTGCCGAAAACTCTGTCCTCGGCGTGCTCACGGACCGCGCAGGTATTGAAAAGGATAATATCCGCCTCCTCCTTTTCCTCGGTGAGCTCACAGCCCGCCTGCTCAAGCATTCCCTTTATCTTTTCGCTGTCGGCTACGTTCTGCTGACAGCCGTAGGTATGTACGAACGCCTTGGGGTGCTCAGCCGAATATCTCAGTGGCAGTATGTCCCTAAGGAGCTCGGTGTATTCCTTCTGTTTTTCAAGCAGATCTATTTCGGACAAGTTTTATTCCTCCCGCTGCGGTTTTTCTTACGTATACAGTGCCGCAGTTTATAATTATATCACACTCCGCCGCTTATTTCAACCTCAATAAGTGATAGTATTTCTCTTGTGCCGTCAAAAAATCGTGTGCGGCACGAGACCGCACACGGCATTTCATCAGGTATTCTTATCTACAGTATGGAACTGCTTGAGGTTGCCTGTTTTTGCGCTCCTCTTTGCAAGCTCGTCCATTACCTCGTCAACGGTTATTCCCTGCTGAGCCATCATGACGAAGAGATGATAGATAAGGTCGGATATCTCAAGCACGGTCTCCTTGTTGTCACCGTTCTTTGCGGCAATGACCGTTTCGGTACATTCCTCGCCCACCTTCTTGAGTATCTTGTCGAGACCCTTTTCAAAGAGGTAGCAGGTGTATGAGCCCTCCTGCTTGTTTGCCTTTCTGTCAAGGATAGTCTGATACAGATCGTAAAGCTCGTTGTTGTTTTCAGTCATTGTTGTATTCCTCCCAGATATTATTGAAAAAGCACGAGTGGCTTCCCGTATGGCAGGCGGGACCCGTCTGCTCTACAGTGACGAGGAGAGTATCCTTGTCGCAGTCGCCCTTTATGTTTATGACCCTCTGCAGGTGTCCGCTGGTGGCGCCCTTGTTCCACAGCTCCTGTCTTGAGCGGCTGTAGAACCATGTATAGCCTGTCTCAAAGGTCTTTCTCATGGATTCCCTGTTCATGTAGGCAAGCATGAGCACCTCGCCGGTTGAAGCCTCCTGCACTATGGCGGGCAGCAGCTCGGACTTTTTGAAGTAATCATCTATAAAAGCAAATCTGTCGGACATTATTCTTCCTCCGCCTCTGCGGCTTCGACCGCATCTGCTGCGGCTACTGCCTGCTTAAGATCGAGCCCGCCCGTATATACCGCCTTGCCGCTTATAGCGCCGTAGATATCGAGCCTTGCAAGAGTGACTATATCCATGAGATTTGAAACGCCGCCCGAGGCTATGATATTGCACTTAACGGCAGACTTTAGCTCGTCCAGCATGGGCAGATTGGGACCCGAGAGCATACCGTCCTTTGAAATATCCGTGAAGATGAGATATTTTACTCCGATATTCTCCATTTCCTTTGCAAGCTCGATAAAGCTTATCTCCGAGGTATCGAGCCAGCCCTCGGCGGATACCATGCCGTCGCGGGCGTCAATGCTGACGGCTATTTTGTCGGGATATTTCTTTACCGCCGCCTTTACAAAGTCGGGATCCTTTATTGCCGCAGAGCCTAAGATAACTCTGTCTATGCCGTTCTCTAAATAGAAATCCACGGACTCCATATCCCTTATGCCGCCGCCGACCTCTATCCTGAGCTTACAGCTCTTTCTTACGCTGAGGATAAGCTCCGAGTTAACTCTTTTGCCGTCCTTTGCGCCGTCAAGGTCTACCATGTGCAGCCACTGAACTCCGTCCTCCTCGAACTTCTTTGCCGTATCGACCGCGCTCTCGGCGACCTTATGCACCGTGGAGTAATCTCCCTTATAGAGCCTGACGCAGTTGCCGTCCTTAATATCTATAGCAGGTATTATAAACATATCTATCAATTCCTTCCGTATCAGTTATCATCAGAGCACGCCCTTTGTCGAGAGCGCTCCGCCCTGCTCAAGCGGCTTTACCGCCTGCCTGAGAGAGTGTCCGAGAGCCTTGTAAAGAGCCTCTGTGATATGATGTGAGTTTTTTCCGTACAGAGCCCTGAGATGAAGCGTTATGCCCGCATTGAAGGCAAGCGCGCGCATGAATTCCTCGGTCATGCAGGTGTCGTACGAGCCGACGCGCTCCTCGGGGAACGAAGCATCGAATACGAGAAAGGGTCTGCCGCTTATATCGAGAGAGCAGAAGCCCAGAGCCTCGTCCATAGGAACGTAGAACGAACCGAAGCGGGCTATGCCGCCTTTATCGCCTAACGCCTTGTCAAGTGCTTTGCCTATGACTATGCCGGTATCCTCTACGGTGTGGTGGCAGTCAACGAAAAGATCGCCCTGCGCCTTTACCTTAAGACCGAAGCCTCCGTGAACTGCCATTGCCGTGAGCATGTGGTCGAAGAAGCCTATGCCCGTGTCTATCTCGGCAAAGCGCTCGTCAAGCGACAGCTCAACGGTGATGTCCGTCTCCTTCGTTTTTCGTGTTATCATCGCATTACGCATTTCACTCACCTCATAATGAGCTTTATTTCTGCCCGAAAAACAGGCAATACCGCAAAATATTATTGAGGTATTGCCTATAGTATAACTCTTATTTTCTGATTTGTAAACAAATTTCGTTTCGGAATTGCCTTTTGCTCTGATAATTAGTCAATATGTCATAAGTTTAACGATTTTCTGAAAGATATTTTTCTATTATGTACTTTTCTAAAGCCGCCATAAGCTCGCCGTTCTCCTCTGCGCTGCCCGTGGTTATCCTCAGCGCGCCCGCCGAGCCGAAATATCTCACGGCAATGCCGCAGGAGAGAAGATACTCAAATATATCCTTGGCAAGAGAGGTCCTGACAAATACGAAATTTGCGCAGGGCTCTGCTATGTCAAAGGGCAGGCTGTAGCTTTCGCGCAGCTTCATAAGCCCGTTATAGAGAGACTTCGTGTTTTCAATGATAGCTCTGCGCCTTTCCTCAAGCAGCTCCTTGTGACGGAATATGCAGGCGCCCGCCTTCTGCGAGAGAGTGTTTACGTTATACGGCGACTTTACCGCCCTGAGCGCCGTTGTTATCTTCTTATTGCACACTGCAAACCCGAGACGGAGCGCCGCAGAGCCTACCGCCTTTGAAGCGGTCTTGAGGACGATGAGATTATCATACTGCGCAGCCTCTTTGAGAAGCGGCTCGTCCCAGAAGTCCATATATGCCTCGTCAAGCACCACGAGAGCCTTCACAGAGGTGACTATCCTTCTTGCCTGCTCCGCGGTTATGCCCTGACCCGTGGGATTGCAGGGATTGGAAAAGATGAGCATATCGGCGTTATTGTCGTTGACGGTCTTTATCAGCTCATCGGGGTCTATCTTAAGCAGCTCGTTCTTGCCGTAGGATATTATACGGTTCTCCGCAAGGAACGAGTAAAAGTTATACATACTGAAATCGGG